>JAYVOX010000810.1:0-3106 GCA_043757695.1 Schlesneria sp. | reverse complement strand
CTGCACGACACGCCCAAGATTTGGCAGGCCGACATGAACGAGAGAAACGTCCGCGTCGAAGGCTGCGTGAAGTAGAGCATGGCCTTGATGTGCGGCAGCAACTCACGCAGGAATCGGCAACCGTCGTTCGACTTGTGCAGCGTCCGAATTCGATCGGCGGTACGCGTCAGTCGTTCAAGGATGCCGCGCGTGAACTGGTCCGCGAAGATCACATGCCGCAGTCGCTCGCCGCTTTGCAACTCGGGAATCTTGACGTTGATCGGTCGAGCCAGCCGCGATTCGTAGTCGTAGAACTGGTCCTTCTTCACGGCGGAGGCCCTTCAGATGTGTGGGTCGTGTTCGCGGGACGGAATGACACGACATCGTGGACGGAGCCGATGCGAAGCTCACAGAACCTCGCGCAGTGATCTCCTTCGTGAGCCTGTTTGCGAGGCAAGTTTCAGAGCACTCCAACCGTCCCTGTTTCGGGGCGGGAGTATATCAACCGGTGCCACACACGACACGCGTGCAGATCATCTCTGCATGGACGTGGAGCAGGTTTGTAAGGAACGGGGTCACAATGACTTCCCGATAACAACTGGGGGTTGGCAGGGCTTTGTACTTCCATTGGGGGAGTAGTTCATCACGAGTGATGCGGCAGGCGGTGTGGAGGTCGGCGCCGACTTGGCGAACAACTTCAAAGACTCGGTCGAGGATCGAGGTCGTGACGCTCTGGCCGGTTTGAGTGCGGGTTCGTGAGATAAGGTCTTCGACCAGTTCCTCAGTCTCGAACACCACTCTCTGTCACGCGCGCGTGACGTGCGAAACGACGCGCAGTTTGATCGGGTTGTGCTGTGAACACTTTTTTTGGGGAGCAATGCGGCGGGTCGTGAGCCACTCGGGTTTCGATCCTCAGTCGATTGGCCAGACTCTGCAACTCTTTCCTTGAAGACGTGTCGGTTCGACGCATTTCTGCCGCCGATCCTTCTCGGACAACGACCGATAGAACCACTTCAGGTGCCCTTCCACAACCGCCGAGTACTCAACCATTCCGTCCTCCTTGACGAATCGAGTCCCCTCCACTGCTACACCAGCTCCTCAACTCACACATCAGGAAGTTCTTGCGGCCCAGTTGCTTAGGGAGCAATCAGGAGGTTTGTCGATACGAGAGTCCAAGACTGTCCGAAAAAGAATAAGGAATGCTTTTCAGGGTGCCGCGAACAAGTTGCAGCAACTCGGATTTTCGGACCGCCTCATGGCCAACCGCGATTGGGCAAAGCTCGTTGTGTGGACATTGGCGGTGAGAAAACCTTCTAGTTGTGGCACGTATTCTGCTTTCCAAACCTAGTAGCGTTCATTGTGTTTTCGAGTGAAATCTGAATTTCCTCACAGAAGGCAAGATGTGGCCGTTGATGTGACAATGCTAGGTGTATGTAACAGATGTTTTTTTTGCATCGCTCCGGATTGGAGTGCATCACTCTGTCAAAGTTGAAGACATCGCAAAGAATTCTTCTCAAAAACACAATTTTCTGTCTCCATGAGGTAGATTTCACGCGATAGATTGGTATTTTCAGTGGTGTCATCCGGTGGGCGTTCACCGGTACAGTTTCTTGTTGTTGTTGAAGGAGATTGCCTACTGTGTCAACTTTTTTTGCAAAGTCGTCCCGTCGCCGAGCATTCACGCTCATCGAGCTGCTGGTGGTCATCGCCATCATTGCAGTCTTGATTGCGTTGTTGCTCCCAGCAGTACAACAGGCCCGCGAGTCGGCCCGTCGTACCCAGTGTAAGAACCAGTTGAAGCAGTTGGGACTCGCGCTCCACAACTACCACGACACGTTCATTACCACGATGCCACTTGGGTACGTCTACTCGGCTGGTCCCTCCGCTGGCTCGGGTTCAGGGGTGGCCATGACTAATGGCTGGGGCTGGGGAACGATGTGCCTGCCGTACATCGATCAAGCTCCGCTCTACAACACGTTCGCATCTGTGTCGAATAGTCCAAACATGACCAATGGACTGATCAACCCGGGAACTGGTGCGACCGTCCCGCCAATCGGATCGATCGAAAGCGTGTTGCCTTCTCAGCGTTGCCCCTCTGACGCTGGTTCTGCCACCGTGGCTGGCGGTGTCGGTGGTGCTGGTGGCCGACCGGTCGGTCGATCGAACTATATTGGCGTCGCTGGATCGGCTTTCAACGTAGCTGCCAACGGCTCGACTCCAAGTGTTGCGGGCACAACAATCTGTTCGACTGCGCCGGTTTTGGCCGCACCGGGCCCGGGTGCGACTGCGGTCGGCGGCATTGGTGGAGCCTGCACCGCGTTGGTAGGTGGCTCGGCTGCTACGTATCTTCCCCCGATTTATCAGCCTACGATGACTGTCGTTGATTACTACGGAGGTACTTTTGGTGCCAACAGCAAGCGTGGTATTCGTGACATGACCGACGGGACCAGCAATGTCCTGATGGTAGGCGAGCGATATACGCCTATCAATGTGAACCCGCTGACCGCGCAAGTTGTCGGCGATGCCAACTGGGTAGGTGTTCCCGCCAATGGTCAAGAATGGGCAGTCTTGGGTGAGGCCACCTTTAAGATCAACGCAAACTTCACCGCTCAGAACCCTCGTCCTACGACCACCGGTTTCGGCAGCATGCATACCGGAGGTGCTCAGTTCCTGATGGGCGACGGAGCCGTGCGGTTCCTCAGCGAAAACTTGGACATCAACACCTATCGGTTGATCGCTCGCGTCAATGACAGCCAGCTCACCGGCGAATTCTAAGCCGATGGTTTACTAGTCGTTGAATTGGTTTCAAATGGAGCCGCGTCACACCGTGATGCGGCTCTTTTCGTTGGCGGAGTCATGTAGCCACGCTTGCCAGAGCGTCCCCCAGTTATCAGCAGCTCACGTTCTGGCGAATGCGGTTGCGAATGCGAGCAAGCCGACAAGCCATTGAGAAATCGCTGTCGCACGCTAGTGCCACAACTCGGGAACGGGGTTTCAAGGAAGTTGGATATTTCCTATTTCTGCTGAAGGCTCGATTTTGAGTCCGAGGAGGAGGTGGACGATGCCAGGGAAGGCGGCCAAGGTCAGGTTGACGGAGAAGCAGCAGGTGGTGTTGGAGGAATTGAGT
>JAYVOX010000809.1:0-11574 GCA_043757695.1 Schlesneria sp. | reverse complement strand
CCGCATGCCGTGAGGCTGCGGGTGCTTCGACACCGCCAGAAACCCGTGGCCTCACGGCACACGGCTCGCCCGAAACGTCTCACTCAGGACCGCGTGCGGCATATTTCTAGCGCGAGGCCATTGCGTCGCGGGCGGCTCGAGCGATCCGTTCGGCTTCATCGACGGAGTTCGCGAGAGCGGTGAGATGCCCCATCTTGCGACCGACGCGAGCCTCGCGCTTGCCGTAGAGATGCAGCTTCACGTTGGGGTGAGCGAGGACGGCGGGCCAGTTGGGTTCGTGGGTCTGGTCGTGAGCAGCGTCTCGCGTGCGAGGGAGTTCCCACAGATCGCCCAACAGGTTGGACATCGCGCTCGGTGAACGCATCTCACTGGAACCGAGCGGCAAACCGCAGATGGCGCGCACCTGTTGCTCGAACTGACACGAGGTGTGCGCGTCGATGGTGAGATGGCCCGAGTTGTGTGGTCGCGGCGCGGTCTCGTTGATGAGCAACCGTCCGTCCTTAGTGAGGAAGAACTCGACACACAACACACCGATCACGTCGAGTCTTTCCAAGACGGCGCGGGCGATCTCGACGGCTTCACGAGCGACGGAGGCGGAGACGCGCGCGGGACAGACGGAGACATCGAGGATGTGGTTGCTGTGCGTGTTGCCGATCGGACCGTAGCTGACAAAGTCACCGTTCATGCCGCGCGCGGCGACGACGGAGAGTTCGCTCTCGAAGTCGATGAAGGCTTCGAGAATGGCGTGCGGAACACCGAGCTTCTGCCACGCGGCGGGAGCTTCCTCGCCAGAGCGAATCACCGCCTGGCCTTTGCCGTCGTAGCCCCAATCGGCTGTTTTGAGAACGGCCGGTGTGCCGAGTTCGCGGAGCGCGGCGGTCAGTTGTTCGACGCTTTCGACGGCTGCGAACGGTGTCACCGGTAGTCCCGCCTCGCGCAGATAGGTCTTCTCGCGGCGACGATTTTGTGACGTAAAGAGAACCGAACCGGCGGGGCGCACGGGTGCGAAGCGTTCGCAGATCGAGGTCGTTTCGGCGGGGACGTTCTCGAACTCGAAGGTCACGACGGCGACGCTGCGGGCGAAGTCCGCGACGCGGTCAAGGTCGAGGTAATCGGCTTTGACTTCGAGATCGGCGACTTGCCCGGTCGGCGTGTCATCGTCGGGTGAGAGGACGTGGACTCGATAGCCCAAGCGCCGCGCGGCGATCGCGAACATGCGACCCAATTGGCCGCTCCCCAGCACTCCGACGGTCGCTCCTGGAAGAATGGCGTGTGTCACGTCAGGGTTTCTCCCAGCACGCGGTCAGCTTGACGCTGTTGGAATTCGTGAAGCTGGGTTCGGAGTTCGGGTCGCGTGGTGGCGAGGATGCGGACGGCGAGCAGTCCCGCGTTCTTGGCTCCTGCTTCACCGATGGCAAGCGTTCCGACCGGGATGCCGCCGGGCATCTGTACGATCGAGAGGAGCGAATCGAGTCCGCTGAGTGCCCTGCTCTGCACCGGCACTCCCAACACGGGCAGGACCGTTTGCGAAGCGACCATGCCGGGGAGATGCGCCGCACCGCCCGCCCCCGCAATGATGACCTCCAGCCCGCGTGCTTCGGCTGTCGTGGCGTACTCGTTCATCAAGGCTGGTGTGCGATGAGCCGACACGACGCGGCATTCGTGAGGAACGCCGAACTCGGTGAGCATGTCGGCCGCCTGCCGCATCGTGTCCCAGTCGGACTTGCTCCCCATGATGACACCGACGAGCGGCGCGGGTGATGTTGGCTGAGGCATGTTGGCTGGGTGTGCTCGGTGGGGAGTGAAGTGAGTTGTGCGGGCGGCTTTCAACGCGGGCAGCATCTTCTCACAGGGGTGAGAGCGGTTCAAGCGACTGGGTTTCACGCGGGGCGTGCGGTATGGCTGACTGCGGCTTGCCGTAAAAGAGGGATTTGACTACGGTCCCGCCCCGCAGGGGGTCGGCCAAGCAGCAGACGCTGAAAATGAATGGCCGTTCGGAACGAGCGACCGTCGGAAGGAATCGACGATGGGATGGACACGCCACGCTGGCGGATGGGTTTCTGTCGCGTTACTGGCTTCCGTGGTGGGGCATGTTGCGATCCGGTGGCATTTTGAGGAGCGGTTACGCGGCGGGAATGCCGTAGTCCAAGATGCTCGTCACCACGCAGACCTGTCTCGTTTGGGACTGTCTCCGTTGGACTTCCTGCCGCCGCCGTTGTTGCCTCCTGGCAGGGAGGATTCGTCGTCGTTGCCTCGATTGCTGGGTGAGTTCGATCAGCCCGCACGTGTCAGTCAGGTTGTGCCTGCCCTGCAAATTCGCGACGAAGAGGAGTCTGCGGCGGGTTCTTCCAGATCGGGTTCATCCCCGCGCAGGGCGACGGGTAATGATTCCTCCCGTTCGGTTCCTCCGCGCACGGTACTCGCACCGCACGATGCGACAGCGTTGTCGGAAAGTCCCGAGTTGCGCGGTAGTTCGAGCTCAACGAGCGACGCGCGCCTGCCGAGTCTTCCTGACTCGCCAGAAGCTTCTGAAGACCATGCTCCGGTGGGCGTCGATGCCAATGCCGTGCGGCGTGTGATTGAAGAGGAGTTGATTGGGTCGTCTCGCGAAGAGCGAGACATCTGGTACGACGAATTGAAGTCGATTCCGGCGGGAGTCGTGCGCGATCTGTTGCAGGTTCGGAAGCAACTCCGTTCCTTGCCGCGAGCGCTCCACAAGCCCGACGCTCCCGCAGCGGCTCGCGTGCCGATTCGCGTCGTTCAAGTTCCCGTGCCGAATGTGGGAGTGGAAGCGGTCTCTCAATCGCGACGGCTGCCGTTTCCCGATTGGACTCCGACGGTGTCGGCTGTCGAGCAAGCGTTGACACTCGCGCGGCACAACGTCGCGAACTCGCTCACTCCCGGCTTTCAGCGAGTCCGCTGGCAGCTCGTCGATGCCTACGGGATCGACTGGAACGCCTGGTCTGACGGAGAGTCAGCAGTCGGCGAGGGGCTTGTCGTTTTGCAAGAGCCGATCCCGCCCGAAGGGTGTCGGTTGGTAGCACCTCTGTTGGACATCAGACCGGGAAAACTGCTTAAGACGGGCCGGTCGCTCGACCTCGTCATTGATGGCGGCGGGTTCTTTCCAGTTGCGGTGAATGGCAAGCCCGCATTCACACGCTGCGGGGCGTTGGTGTTGAATGCACAGCGTCGCCTGTGTTTGTCGGTCGCGGGTGAGTCCGCAGAATTGCAGCCCCCGATTGTCATTCCCGCAGAAGCTCAAGAGATTCAGGTCACCGCTCAAGGTGAAGTGTTGGTGTTGGAAGCGGCTGAAACGGACGCCCGATCGGTGGGGCGATTGCAGCTCGCACGGTTCGCTTGTCCCGAACGGTTGCGCCCGTTGGGTGCGACACTGCTGGGTGCGACAAAGGGTTCTGGTGAACCGGACCTGGCGGAGCCGGAGTCCGCAGGTCGCGGTGCGATTCAGCAAGGCTACCTCGAGAATTCCAACGTCGATGTCGAGTCCGAGTTGGCTGATATCGAGCGGCTGCAATCACTGCTCAAGTCGCTGCCGACGCAGGCTCGCCCCGTCACCGCGAGCAGTACAGCGCCGGAGTCGCGCTGAGGCGAGGGCCGAGCGACGATCGTCAGCTTGCTCGGTTTGGCGAAACATTGTTGATGGCAGCGATTCTGACGCAGCAGGAATTAGGCGAGCGGCAAGTCTTGGCTTACCCGATGTAGGACGGATTACAGTTGCCGCTCGCCTAACTGGCGTAGCTGAAGTCGTGAGACTTCAGTCCGAACTCTCACGAGTTCGGCGACCTCTGCCACGTATTGATGTGCGAATCCTTAGCTCGACTTTTGCTATGCCATTTGGACTGCGGCAATTGATGGCCGCTTTCTTTTCTTGCTTCGCTTGGTTTTTTGAAGGGCCGTGTCTGTGCAGGCGCTTTCAAAACAGGAAGCTGCGGCAGAGAAAGGAAAGCGGTGATGAATCCCCGCAGTCCAAAAAATGGCAAAAGTCGAGCTTAGCCCCTTCAGCGTAGTTTGAGCGGATGACGTGGCATCTGACATCCCGTTTCGTGAAAGGGCGATTTGTGGCAGTGGTTCAAGAGTTCAAGAAGTTTATTCTCAAGGGCAACGTCGTCGATCTGGCCACGGGCGTCATCATCGGTGCGGCCTTCGGCAAGATTGTGGAGGCCTTCACGAAAGGGATTGTTGAGCCGCTCATCAAGCTGATTTCCGGCAGCACCAAGCCCGACGTGACTCTGCAACTCGGGGTGTTCGATGTCGGACTGATTTTCAGCGCGGCCATCAACTTTTTGATCGTGGCGGCAATCGTATTCTTCTTGATCGTCAAGCCGGTCAATAAATTGCTCGCCATGATGCAAGCCAAGGAAGCCGCCGCGCCGCCTGCCGGACCCAGCCTCACTGAAACGCTGCTGACCGAGATTCGGGATGCCTTGAAAGCGAAAGCTTGAGCGTCGCGAAGAGTCTGCCGATTGACGTGACCTTGTGCCCCAGACATTCTCGTGCCCCAGACATCCTCAGCGGTGTCTGGGGCATTTCTTTTCGCTCGACCAAATTCCAGAGAATAACTCGACGTTCGGTCTCATCTGGATTGGCGTCTCGTGTGAAAGTTACGGGGGTGGACGTTGGCGAGCGACGAGGGCGACCCGCCAGGTTCGGGACAGCCGTTCCCCGCGATGGGTCTGAGTGCGGAAGGTTCTGCCCAAGCGAGCGAAGTCTCTCGCGAGCGGTTGACTGTTGAAACCGTTCAGAAGTTGTACGAAGTTCACTTTCGCGAGTTACTGGCCTTCTTGATCGGTGTCTTGCGGAGTGGTGATGCGGCTGAAGAAGTGGCTCAGTCCACCTTCTATCGGTTGCTCGAAGCGGGGCACGAGGCACGGGCGGAGACGATCAAGGGCTGGTTGTTCAAGGTGGGGTTTCATGAAGCGATGGCCTTCCGGCGGCGGCAGGCCGTGCAAGGCAGAGCGATCCAAGAATATGTGGCTCGTCGCGAACTGGCTCCGCGTGAGTCTTCAACTCACGACGAGCTGATTCTTCAAGAAGATGTCACGCGATTGAGAGACTTGCTGACCGCGTTGCCGCCCGACCAGCAACACATCGTGCGGCAGCGGATGTATGAGGCCAAGACCTTCGCCGTGATCGCGGATGAGTTAAACGTGCCGTTGGGCACCGTGCTGACTCGAATGCGGCTGGCGATGGCGAAGTTGCAGAAGTGGTGGGGGCGAGACTCGGGTGAGTAGCACTCGATCTGTTTGATACAGCGAGACACAGTTTGTCTCGGATGACCCGATCCGTCGGTGAGGTTGAAGCAGGAATTATGACCATTCGTACTGATGACACACGAGATCGAGACTCATTGAACTGGCTGGCAGTTCAGTATGTCCTCGGTGAACTCCACGAGAGCGAGGCGTGTGCGTTCGAGGAGCGTTTGGCGGTCGATCTCGTGGCGTGCGAAGCTGTGGCCGCAGCGACCCGATTGACGCTCTGTCTACGGATCGGTGCGGATCAGCTCGCGGTGTCTGAGTTGCCGATGGTCGCCTTGCCCGATCAGGCTGTGCGTCGCGTCGGTGTCAAAGCTCCAGCGCCGCGCGGATCGTGGTTGGCCTTGGCCGGAGCGACGATGGCTGCGGCGGGACTGCTCGTGGCGATGTCGCTGGGGCCAGTCGGTTCACGTTACGAACCGTTGGCTCAAGTCGATCAGTCTGCCTCAGAGTTGGTCTCGCTGTGGCGCGCAGGTTCTTCGACGGCAGTGCCTGTCGCCGACGAGTCTGACGCGGAAGTGGATGAGTCGAACCACGAGGTCGCGGTTCCGAATTGGCTGTTTGCGGCCGTCTCGTTGGAGCAAGCAAAGCCAGTGGGAGAGCCGGCCGAGGATTGGCAGGAGAACTGATTGTGACGAATGTTTGGCGATGCCTGAGTCTGTTCGGTGCGATGGCGACGCTGTTCGCTGGCGCCCTCACGCCATCGCATCTCAGTGGGGCGGACGGGCCGAGTGCCGCTGAAACGAAGCCCATTGAAGCGAAACCGAGTATTGCAGCGAAGCCCAGCGTGGCCACGAAACCGGACGCTTCGGTGGGGAAGGCCAGCCAGAACTTCAAGTCCAACGCTGCTGCCAGAGCGGAGCGAACCGTGGCGGTCGCGAAGGCGCACGCCGCGACGACGAAGCTCACAGCCGACCGTGAAGCTGCCGCCGTCGCCTTTGCCAGCCAGAATCATCCCGAGTTGGCGACGCTGCTGAGCAACCTCAAGCAGAACAACCCGTCGGAGTATCACGCGGCGGTGGTCGAATTGGACCGCATCGTGGAACGACTGGCCGCGATGAAGCCCAAGAACTCGCAACAGCATGATTCTGCGCTCGCTCTTTGGAAGATGGATTCTCGCATCCGTTTGCTGGCCGCACGCCTGACGATGTCGGACAACCCGGCTCTGGAAGCCGAACTCAAGGCCGCCATTCGTGAGAAGGTCGAACTGACTTTGAACGAGCGAAAGGCCGAGCGGGACCGATTGCAGAAGCGGGTCGAAAAGCTCGACCAGACCATCGGCGAACTCTCCACGAAACTGGATGATGTCGCCGAGAAAGAGTTCGCCGCCGTCAAACGGACCGCGCAGTCGAGCAAGCCAACCACCAAGCCGAAGCCGGTCAAGAAGGGCGAGGAGAATGCCATCGCCAAGCCGGTCGAACGAACGACAAACAACAAGGACAAGAGCGGGGCCAAGGCTCCGCTCAAAGAGCCTAAAAGCAAGTAGTCGCCTGTCGAAGAACTGTAGGATGGACGCCTCGTCCGTCCGTTTCCAATTGGTTTTCGCTCG
The DNA here is from genome assembly GCA_043757695.1 of Schlesneria sp. Taxonomy (GTDB): domain Bacteria; phylum Planctomycetota; class Planctomycetia; order Planctomycetales; family Planctomycetaceae; genus Schlesneria. The sequence goes on along the minus strand of JAYVOX010000809.1, from coordinate 4,755 downwards.
GACGAGGCGTCCAAGCTACGTTGTTCAACAGGCTGGCAAGTCAACAACTCCCCGGATCACGAAGCCGGGGATGATCATCAGGTGAAAGGAACCTCATGCAACGAACTGCCTGGCAGCGACTGAGTCTTGGACTGGTGGCCTCAATCGGCCTGCAAGTCGCCTGTGTCGGAGCGGCCTCTGCCGCGGACGACGTGTTGCGACTCGATCAACGTTTCGCGAACGAAGCGATCACGGAGACTCCCGACTTCCGTCAGCATGTCGTGCCGCTGATGGGCAAGCTCGGCTGCAACGGGCGAGCCTGTCACGGGTCGTTTCAGGGACAGGGCGGCTTCCGGCTGTCTCTGTTTGGTTATGACTTCAAGGCCGATCATGAAGCTCTCGCCAAGGGTGAGAAGGACAAGCCGGCTCGCATCGACTCGGCCAACATCCACGAGAGCCTGATGCTCACGAAGCCGCTTCAAGTCGTGCCGCACGAAGGTGGGACGCGGCTCAAAGAAGGGACTTGGCAGCATCGAGTCCTCGTGAAATGGCTCGAAGGGGGCGCGAAGCCCGTCACCAGCGAATCGGCCGACTTCGTGCGGCTCGAACTTTCGCCGACCGAGATCGTCGCGAAGAAGCAGGGCGAAACCTTCCAGTTCAAGGCGACGGCTGTCTGGTCGAATGGCGCTCGCGAGGACGTGACGCCTCTCTGCCGATTCCGCTCGAACAACGACACGATTGTCACCATCGACGACACCGGCTTGGCGACCTCGACCGGCCCCGGCGATTCGCACATCGTCGCGTTCTACGACAACGGCGTCGTTCCCGTACCGGTCATGCTCCCCGTGAGCGACCAGTTCGGCCCGAACTATCCGTCCGTTCCGACGCCGACCAAGATCGACGAACTCGTCGTGCAGAAGCTGCGCAAGGTCGGGATCGTGCAATCCGATCTTTCATCAGACGCCGAGTTCCTGCGCCGCGTCAGCCTCGACATGATCGGAACTCTCCCCACCGCCGCCGAAGTCGAAGCGTTCCTCACCGACAAATCCTCGGACAAGCGGGCGAAGAAGATTGACGAACTGCTCGAACGCCCCGCCTATGCCGCGTGGTGGGCAACACGCTTCTCCGATTGGACGGGCAACAACGCGGGGAAGCTCAACAATGCAGAGCGGTCATTCAATCGACCTGATGCGATCGCTTCGGTCTGGTACGAGTGGCTGCGTGTTCGCATCGAACAGAACATGCCCTACGACGACATGATGGAAGGGATTGTCCTCGCGGTCAGTCGTCTCGATGACGAGTCCTATGTTCAGTACAGCGAACGAATGAGCGGCTACTTTCAAAAGGACTCCAAGGGAAACTATGCCGACCAGCCTTCGCTGTCGTACTACTGGGCGCGACAAGAATTTGTAAAGCCGGAAGATCGAGCGTTGGGGTTTGCCTACACGTTCCTCGGACTTCGCATTCAGTGTGCTCAGTGCCACAAGCATCCGTTCGACCAATGGACGAAGGATGATTTTGATCGCTTCAAAGCATTCTTCGGAAGAGCCACGTTCGGTTCAGCCCCGGGAACCAAGGACGATGAAAAGGAACTGCTGACCAAAAATGGCCTGTCCGAAGAAGAGCAAAAGTCGAAAGGGAACGATCTCCGCAGGATTTTGCAGGACAAGTTGGCCAAGGGAAGTGTCGTTCCCTTCAACGAACTGTTCGTGCCATCTCCTGCCCGCCAAAACAAGCAGGCTGGCAAGGACAAGCCAAACGCCAAGCGACCACAGGTGGTCGCGGGACGTACGGCCAAGATACTGGGTGGGGATGAAGTCGCGATTGGTGAGATGACCGATCCGCGCGAAGCCCTGATGGATTGGATGCGAGACAAGGACAACCCGTACTTCTCACGAGCCATCGTGAACCGCATCTGGTCGGGATACTTCAACGTGGGGATCGTCGAGCCAACGGATGATCTCAGCTTGGCCAATCCACCGAGTAACGACGCGCTGCTCGACTATCTGGCCGATGCGTTCCGCGAGCACGGCTACGACCTGAAGTGGCTCCATCGCGAGATCGCCAACAGCCGGACCTATCAACTGAGCTTCCAGCCGAACGATACGAACCGTCACGACGAACACAACTTTGCCCGCGCGGTGCCGCGCCGATTGCCGGCCGAAGTCGCCTATGATGCCATCCGGCTAGCGACGATGAGCGATTTTGAATCCGCCAAGTGGGCGACATCGGTTGCCGGTCGAGCCATTGCCGACCCCTACGTCAACAGTCGCAACGGCGGTGGTGGCAAGGGCAACAACAGCTCCTACGCCACGACGATCTTCGGTCGCTCGATCCGTGATACCAATTGCGAATGCGACCGTTCGACCGAGGCCAGTCTGCTGCAAACGGTCTTCCTACAAAACGACGATGAGGTTCTGAAGATGATCGGCGACAAGGGCCGCTGGGTCGATCAGGTCGTGAAACGCGGCGAGCCGGAGAAGGACGCCAAGGAAGCGGAGAAGATTCTGAAGCAACGGCAGGCTCGGAAGCTGGCCGAGAAAACCGTCGCTCAGTTGAAGGAGCGGTTGGCCAAGGCGGAAAAGAATGACTTGAAGCCCGCTCGGGTGGAGGCGATGAAAAAGGAAATCGCCAAACGCGAACAGGATGTGGCGCAGGTTGTCGTGGATGAACCGAAGCCGTCAGCGGCTGTGCCGTTCGACGCGAAGGCCGTCATTCAACAAGCCTATCTCCGATCGCTCAGTCGCTACCCGACGAACTCCGAAGGCGAGCGGGCGGCGAAGTACTTTGAAGAGACCGGCGACCCGGCTCGCGGGATGAAGGACTTGCTGTGGGCGCTCATCAACACGAAGGAGTTCATCGTCAATCACTGACGAAAGTGGCTGTGAGCGAGTAGGGTGCGTGGAGTCTCCGCAACGCACCGATTTGAAACCATGATGGCGAAGATGGTGCGTTCCGAAGACTCCACGCACCCTACTGAAAAACTTTTCACGAACCAAATTGTTTCAGCACGAAAGGGACTGACTGATGGCTCTGCATCGAACCTGTGATGGCGTCGCACGGCGCGACTTTTTGAAGGTGGGTGTGCTGGGGATGTCGGGGCTGACGCTCTCGAACTACCTGCGGATGTCTCATGCCGGTGAAGTGAAGCAGGCGAAGGCGACTTCGGCCATCTTCATCAATCTTGGTGGTGGGCCATCTCACATGGACACGTTCGACCTCAAGCCGAACGCACCGACCGAATTCCGGGGCGAGTTCAATCCGATCCAGACCAACGTCAGCGGCATCGAAATCAGTGAGCACCTGCCGAAGCTGGCTCAGCAGATGGACAAGTTCGCCATTCTGCGAGGCGTCACGCACACGCTGGCCGCACACGAACTCGGTTCGCAGTACGTGAACACCGGCAACCGTCCGATTCCGTCGATCGAGTTCCCCGGCTATGGAGCGGTCGTCACGAAGGAACTCGGCGGGTTGGAAGACCTGCCGCAATTCGTGGCCGTTCCGAACTCGCCGCAGAAGGCGGGTTACCTGGGCGTTCGCTATGCACCCCTCTCGACGGGCAAGACCCCGGTCGCCGGGCAACCGTTCGGTGTGCGGGGCGTCACACTCGGCAACGGGTTGACGGTGGCGGATGTCGAAAAGCGTCGCAGCCTGCTGGAAGACCTCGACACAACCTTCAAGACGGTCGAGAAGAACAGTCAGTTGCTCGACGGTCTGGACCGGTTCGGCGATCAGGCCTACTCGATGATCACGTCGTCTCGCTCACGCGAGGCGTTCGATGTGAGCAAGGAATCGCCGTCGTATGCCGCTCCGTTCGGAACGACCGGTTTCGGACAAAGCTGTCTGCTCGCGTCGCGGCTCGTCGAATCGGGCGTTCGCTTCGTGACGGTCAACTACGGCGGCTGGGACACTCACCAAGACAACTGGGTCCGTCTGAAGACGAAGCAGTTGCCTCCGTTTGACGAAGGCTTGGCCGCGCTGTTCGGTGGACTCGCCCAGAAGGGGCTGCTCGCTTCGACCTGCGTCTTCGTGACGGGTGAGTTCGGCCGGACGCCGAAGATCAACACGACCCGCAACGGTCGCGATCACTATGCCCGCGCGATGTTCATGCTGCTGGCGGGCGGCGGCATCAAGCCGGGCCAGGTGTTGGGAGCGTCGGACGACAAGGCTCAGGGACCGGCGGGCGACGGCTACAAGCCGGATCACGTCGCCGCGTCGTTCTATCACAACCTCGGCATCGACAGTCACAAGGAATATCAGACGAACATCGGACGGCCAGTGATGATCGTTCGCGATGGCGAGATCATTCCCGAACTGTTCGCGTGATGGAGTGGCTGGGCAACGCCTGGAGTTTGGCCTTGTACCGAGGTCAGGCTCCTTGTTGTTCTTCGCTCGGAGAATGATCGAGCTGAACTGGAATGCGAGTCATGGAATGACTCGCCTACGTAGCTCGGTCATTTCATGACGGAGATTCCGCTTGTGATCGGGAACCAACCGTTGGTCTGACTCAGGACCAATGCCACAACGTGTGGGCGGTTTGAATTGAAATTTGTTTTGTCCAAGGATTGCCAACTGAAGGAGTCTGCGATGCGAAGCTTGGTGCGAATGGTGGTGGTGTTCGGCTTGATGGCGACGATCGTCTCGTCGGTCGGGATGGCTCAAGACGCCAAGGGAAAAGGCAAGAAGAAGGCTGCGATGGCGGCTGGTCAACAAATCTTCACGCTTCCCAAAGAGATCACTCTGACGGACGACCAGAAGACGAAGCTGGAAGCGATC
>JAYVOX010000808.1:0-3109 GCA_043757695.1 Schlesneria sp. | reverse complement strand
CCGTAGGGTGGGCACTGCCCACCACAATCGGGCGTTGATGGTGGGCAGTGCCCACCCTACAGAAGGTATGACCTTCGCCTATCCGGACAGACACCTAGCGATGACAACTTGTCAGTCGCGTTGCGCGGAGCCGGCTCACCACATTCTTCATTCGTCGTTTCTTCATCGCTCATCGACGCACCGCTAAGGTCGTCGAAAGGAGGCTGTTATGTTTTCGTGCTCTCGTTATCGTCGAACTGGTTTCACACTGATCGAGTTGTTGGTGGTGATCGCGATCATTGCCGTGTTGATCGCACTGCTGTTGCCCGCCGTCCAACAGGCCCGCGAGGCGGCTCGTCGATCGCAGTGCATCAACAACCTGAAGCAGCACGGGCTGGCCTTGCACAACTATCACGACACGTTCAGCGTGTTCCCTCCCGGCTGGATCGGCGTGCAGGCGAATGCGCCTCACGTGGAAGGTCCGTCGGGTTTTGCTTGGGGAGCGCATTGCCTGCCGTATCTCGATCAGGCGACGTTGTATTCGCGGATCAATTTCAACGTGTCGTTGCTCGATCCGTCGAACGATGTTGCACGCAAGACGGTCATGGGCGTGTTCCGCTGCCCGTCGGATTCGGCCTCTGACACTTGGCAACTGGGGGAAGAAGGGAATCCGACCAATATTCTCACCACGTTGCCATCGGCCAACTATGTGGCGAGCTTTGGGCCGTTGGGACCGGAAGACCTGTGCGTCGCTGCACCGTTCCCGGCGTCGGAGTGTCGCGGTGCGGGGATGTTCTCGCACAACTCCAAGATTCGCATGGCCGACATTCCCGACGGGACGAGCAACACGGTTTTGTTGGGTGAGCATCGCAGCGACCGGAGACTCAACTGGAACAGCACGTGGTTGGGAATGGTCCCGCGTGGCGAGGAAGCGCACGCGCGATTCCTCGGCGTGTCCGATCACACACCCAACCATCCCGCGCTGCACATCGACGACTTTAGTAGCTCGCACACGGGCGGCGTTCACTTTTTGTTTGGCGATGGTCGCGTGCGATTCATTACTCAAAGCGTTGATCTCGGGCTGTATCAAGCGGTCGCGACCCGCGCTGGCGGCGAGGTGGTCGGTGACTTTTGAAGCGATCGGCAGTCCATCGTCGTCCTGCTTCGCCAGCGTTCGTTGTCGCTCAAACAGGTTCGATCCAATGACAGAGCGGCATCCTCGCTCACGCGAGAGCAGGCTCTTCGCAGAGTCTTGCCGGGTTCTAACAAAGCACGTAGACTCGCCCCGCCTTGAACGGAGACTCGCTCAGAGTCGAGTGACTTCGCGTGATAATAAACGCGAAATGAAACTGGAGAGCGGGTCGCGGACTCGGCCACCACACGGCACACCATTCGGAAGGGAGACGCGGATGCGGGGGCGAATGCTGGTTCTGACGCTGTTCGTAACGCTGAGTTTGAGCTTGCCGCTCGCTCAGCCCGGCGGCTTGTTCGTCCAATCGGCTCAAGCAGCCACGGAGGATGAGTACTTCGAGTTGATGAAGCTGTTCGTGGACACGTTCGAGCAGATCGACCGCAACTATGTGAAGCCGGTCGATCGCCGCGAACTGCTCGACGCGGCCATGCGCGGCATGGTTCTGAAGCTCGACCCGTATTCGTCGTACATCGACACCTCGGAACTCAAGCAGTTCAACGAGTCGGTCGAACAGGAGTTCGGCGGGATCGGGATTCAGGTCACCGTCGATCCGCGCACGCGGCAGTTGATGGTGATGGTCCCGATCTCCGGGACTCCCGCGTACAAGGCGGGGCTGCGTGCGGGCGATCAGATCATTGAGATCGACGAGAAGCCGACCGCCGACTTTCCCGAAGGGCGCGAGATGGAGTCCGCCGTCAAGATGATGCGTGGCAAGCCGGGTGAAGTCGTGAAGCTCAAGATTCAGCACAAGGATGACGCGGAACCAATCTCACTGGAGTTGACGCGCGCAATCATCAAAACGCCTACCGTTCTCGGCGATCACTACGACAAGGAGGGCAACTGGGTCTACTTCGTCGAAGGGGAAGACAAGATTGGCTACATCCGCCTGACCAGCTTCGCGCGCAACAGCACGGAAGAAATTCATGACTCGCTGGAGCGACTCAAGAAGGACGGCATGAAAGCGCTGATTTTAGATTTGCGGTTCAATCCCGGTGGACTGCTCAGCGCGGCGACCGCGATTTCCGACTTCTTCGTCGAGAGCGGCGTGATCGTCAGCACCAAGGGTCGCAACACCGATGAGCAGGTCTATAAAGCCAAAAAGGCCGGAACTTACAGCGGCTTCCCGATGGTCGTCTTGGTCAATCGCTATAGCGCGTCGGCCAGCGAAATCGTCAGCGCCTGCCTACAAGACCACCAGCGCGCGATCATCGTGGGAGAGCGGACGTGGGGCAAAGGGAGCGTTCAAAACGTGATCGAACTGGAGGGAGGCAAGAGCGCCCTCAAGCTCACCACCGCGAGCTATCACCGCCCCAGCGGCAAGAACATTCATCGCTTCCCCAAAGCGACGGACAAAGAAGAATGGGGCGTCATGCCCGACGCGGGCTTTGAGGTCAAACTGACCGACGAAGAACTGACCAAGTTGTTCGAGGCTCGCCGCGAACGTGAGACCGTTCGACTGGATGGCAGTGCGCCGAAGATCGAGTTCGTGGACGGACAGCTTGCCAAGGGGACCGCGTGGTTAAAGGAGCAGCTCGCCGCCAAGAAGCTTGACGGCGACAAACCGGCCGATGCTGAGAAGCCCGCCGAAGCTGCCGAGAAAGCCAAAGAAGGGGACAAGCCCGCCGAGAAAAAAGAGGGAGCCAGCCTCCCTTCGCGGCTCGGGCGCTCCTTCGCCGAAGCGTTCCTCGAATGGCAGCGTGTGCAACCCGGACGGCCGTCTCGCGCCGCGTGAACGATTGCAATGACCAGCAGCCGGGACGAGTTGTCCCGGCTCTTTTTATTTGGGCTCTCCGCCACTTGTGTTGAATTCCAATCTGAGCGGCACGGCGCTAGCCGCCGGTCTAGGTGTCTGTCCGGAAAGTCGAAGGCCATACCTTCCGTAGGGTGGGCACTGCCCACCATCAACGACCGATTGTGGTGGGCAGTGCCCACCCTACG
>JAYVOX010000807.1:0-3109 GCA_043757695.1 Schlesneria sp. | reverse complement strand
GCTATCCGGTGGAAATGCTGAACCTCGGGATGAGCCTCGATCACGACCTCGGGATTGATTCGATCAAGCGCGTCGAGATTCTCTCGGCGCTGCAAGAGCGTGTGCCGAACTTGCCCGCATTCAAGCCGGAAGAACTCGGTGCGCTGCACACGTTGCAGGATGTCGTCGGGCTGGCCGAAGCACGAATGAGTGGAACGCGAAGCGACGTGAGTCCACTACCGTCGCTTACTCCCGCGGCCGCTGCTCCGGCTGTGCCCCTCAACCCTCAACCTTCCACCCTCAACCCTTCCTTCATCCCGCGTCCGACGCGCCCCAACCCGCTGTCGCTCGACATGCTGGTTCGCAGTGTTGTTCGGCCGATGGAATTGCCTCCGTCAGAAACGCGAGCGATTTTGCCATTGGCTCGTGGGGCTGAGGTCTGGATCACGGAAGACGGTTTGGAGTTGTCGTTGCGGATCGCGACCGAGCTGTCGGAGCGCGGGTTCAAGCCGCGCGTGGTCAACTTGGACGAACCGTTTCTGCCCGCCGTCCCCGAGCGTGTCGGTGGCTTGATTATCGTGGCTCCGGCGGACGGGATCAGTGATCGGCAGTTGTGGCGCGCGGTTGAGTGGTTGCAGAAAGCGGGACCGGGATTGCGGCGAGCGGCGACGGCGAGTGCGGCGGTGTTTGCGACGGTCTCACGGTTGGATGGCCGCTTCGGATTTGAGGCTTCGCGGTCGTTGACCGATCCCGTTTCGGGGGGCCTCGCGGGACTGACCAAGTCGGCAGCGCGCGAGTGGCCCGAGCTGACTTGCAAGGCGTTCGATCTCGCGGACGGCTGGCCATCACCGAGTGAAGCGGCGCGCGTGTTGGTCGACGAGTTGTTGCGCGTCGGGCCGATCGAGATCGGTTTGTCGCCGAAGAATATCTGCACCCCGACAGTGTTTGAGCAACGATTGCCAGATGCGTTCAGTGGATCGGCTCCCGTGCGACCGGGTGAACTGGTGATTGTCAGTGGCGGAGCGCGCGGCGTCACCGCAGCCGCTGCGCTGGCGATTGCTCACGCCTGGCAACCCCGCTTGGCCATCATCGGTCGCAGTCCGGAACCGGGACTCGAACCCGACTGGCTCGCCGGGCTGACGACCGAAGCGGAGATCAAGCAAGGATTGATCGCCCGCGCTCCCGTCGGAACGGTTCCCCGCGCGATCGACTCGAAGTTCAAAGAAGTGCTGGCTCAACGCGAAGTCTCGCAATCGCTGGCACAACTCCGCGCGACGGGTGTCCCGCTGACATACCACGCGGTCGATGTGCGCGATCAGGCGACGCTCAGGCCGCTCATCTCGCAGATGCATCGCGAGTTCGGTCCGACGCGCGGCGTGATTCACGGCGCGGGCGTACTGGCCGACGGACGGATCGAGGACAAGACGCGCGAGCAATTCGAGCGTGTCTTCGAGACCAAGGTCTCCGGGCTGCGGCATCTGCTCGGAGCGATCTCACCGAACGATCTGCGCGTCCTCGGACTCTTCTCGTCCTACACGGCTCGGTTCGGGCGTATCGGTCAGTCCGACTATGCCATCGCCAATGAAGTGTTGAACAAAATGGCGCGACAGTTCGCCATCGAACACCCGCAAACGCGCGTCGTCTCCTTCAACTGGGGACCGTGGGACGGCGGCATGGTGACGGGGGGCCTCAAGCACCTCTTCGCCTCCGAAGGAGTCGGGCTGATCCCCGAGGCGGAAGGAGCGGAACTGCTCGTGCGCGAGTTGTCTCACACGGCGAGTCGTCCCGTCGAAGTGCTGGTGATCGGCGAGACGGATGCCGCACGGAAAGAACGCCAGCAGCGCGAGTCGAGTGGTGGAGTCACCGCACAGCTTACGAGTGACAGCGGCGCAACCGCTCCATCCGCGAGTTCCTTCTCATCGAATCCATCCCCGTCGTCGGTCGATGGCTCGGGGTCGAGTATCAACGTGGCGAGCGTTCCGTCGTCGAGTCCCGCGTATCAAGTCGGCTCATCGAACGTGTTGCTGGCGGGACCATCTCCCGCGCGACCCTTCGGCAATGCACCGGCACCGGGGACCAGCTCTTCATGGGTCTTCGGTGAGATCGGCCAAGTGAAGTCGCCCGAGCCGGATGAGATCAAGCCGTCGTTCGAGCGATTGCTCGATGTGGCTCAGCATCCGTTCTTGGAGTCGCACGTCATCGGCGGAAAAGCGGTGCTCCCCGTGGCGATGGTCGTCGAATGGTTGGCTCACGGGGCCATCCATCGCAATCCCGGTCTCGAACTGCACGGCTTCGACGATCTACGCATCTTCCAAGGAGTCCGCATCGACCGACAGACCACTTCGACGCTGCGCGTCCTCTCCGCCAAACCATCTCGAACCGACGGGCAGTTCCAGGCGAAGGTCCAACTGATCGGGATGTCGAACCACCGCGAGACCGTTCACGCGGGAGGCCACGCGGTCCTGTCGCCTGGCTATCCGGTCGCACCCACTGCCGCGTTGCGTGTCACGCCGCGCGGATACTCACAAGATGTGGCGACGGCCTACGCCACGCGGTTGTTCCACGGCACGCACTTGCAGGGGATCGCGGCCATCGAAGCCTGTTCCGAAGACGGGATCGTCGTCTTCTCACGCACGTCCTCCGCACCGTGGGCCTGGATGAAGGAACCGCTGCGCAGCACGTGGATCGCCGACCCGCTGGCCCTCGATGCCGCCCTGCAAGCGATCATCCTCTGGTCGCAAGAGCTGCGCGGTGAACCGTGTCTCCCCTGTTCGATCGCCCGGTATCGCCAGTACCGACGTTCGTTCCCGCGCGAGGGAGTTCGCATCGTGGTGCGCGTCATCCAAGCGACCGATCACGCGATCCGCTGCGATGTCGAGTTCCTTGATGTCTCCGGCCAAGTCGTCGCCCGCATGGAAGGCTGCGAAAGCATCGCCGACACGTCGCTCGCCGCCGCCTTCCAACGCAACCGCCTCGACGGGTGAACGGCCAATGGCACTAAGGATCGTTCGAGAAATTACGGTCTGCATTGGGTTGGGAAGGTAGCCCTGTCGCTCCGCGACAGGAAGCGCGGGCGCGGGGATCGCTCTCTGAGTCTCGGTGCCTCGGCTCGCCAAATCGCGGTCTGGTT
>JAYVOX010000806.1:0-11603 GCA_043757695.1 Schlesneria sp. | reverse complement strand
GGAACGACCCACGAGACATCCCCCACGTCGGTCGAGCCTTTGCCCACCTCGCCGCTGGAGTTGAAGACCTGGCGGACTGAGTCGATGGGCTGCGGCTTGCTGAGTGTCGATTCGAGACGCTGAGCAAACTCGACTTCCTCAGCCGAGTACTTGATGTCGTTGAGTTGTCCGAGATTGGCGAGGGCGATTTTGGCGAGCGTGTCGTTCGGCAGGATCTCCATCGTCCCGCCGAGGTACAGTTCTTCGAGCTTCGTCTCGGTGGCGAGGGCCGCTCCCTGAGCACACTTCACGAGGCGCGGATACAGCTCGCGCACGATTTCTGCTTTCGGATGCCGCACATAGAAAAAGACCTCGGCGAAATCGGGGACGACGTTGGGGGCACCGCCTCCCGCCGTGATGACGTGATGGATGCGCGTGAAGTCGGGCGTGTGTTCTCTCATCAGTTCCGAGGCATGACACGTGAGTTCGATGGCGTCGAGAGCCGACCGGCCCTGCTCGGGCGATCCGGCCGCGTGAGCACTCTTCCCTCGAAAGCGAAACTTCACGGCAGCCCGCGCCAGACACGACGCATCGCCCGCCGTGTTGCGTGCGGACGGATGCCAATGCAGCGCTGCATCGCAGTCGTCGAACAGGCCCGCTCGCACCATGAAGGTCTTGCCGCTGCCGCCTTCTTCGGCCGGACAGCCGTAGAAGCGGACGGTCCCCTTCAATTGGCCCGCCTTGATCTGCTCCGCGATGGCGATGGCGGCCGACATCGACGCCGCGCCAAACAGATGATGCCCGCAGGCGTGTCCGTAGGTCGCCTCCTCGCGCGGCAGTTGTTCGGGAACCGCCTGTTGAGACAAGCCGGGCAGGGCGTCGTACTCACCCATGATCCCGATGATGGGCTTCCCTTCGCCGAAGGTCGCCGTGAACGCGGTCGGGATGTCGGCGACTCCGCGCTTCACGACGAAGCCCGCTTGTTCGAGCGTGTCGGCCAGCAGCTTGGCCGATCGAGTCTCCTGATACCCCGGCTCGGCGAACTCCCAAATCTTGAGGGCGATCTCCCACGTCGCCGCTTCTCGACGCTGGATGCTCTCATTCAAAGCGGCCTTCTGTGCGAAAGCCATTTCGGGCCAGACGGCAGCCACACAGTACGAACACAGCATCCAAACAAGACCGCGCCGCATCACGAGGCTCCTACAACAAGAGGAAATCGATTTCGAGGCGGCCAAGGTAGCGAACATCACTTTGAAAGAGGAGCGGATCGTCACGGGGGAAGTCTGATGGTCCAACGTCGAGCGGCGGCTATCGTCCAAGCAACTGTTTCACCTTGTCTCGAAACTCCGGGCTGGCGGATCGGGTTAAGAGGTTGCGAAGAGCCTTGTCGGCGAAGGTTCGTTGTTGGCGGTTGGTCTTCGTGCCGAGTTGTTCGAGCCAGTCAATGTTGCCAGCATCCCCGTCGTTGTCGTGGATGCTGTTGAGCAGTTCGAGGAAGACCGGTTCGCCCGCCGTGTCGCCGAGTTGGATCAGGCTCAGCGCGGCGTGGCCTCGGACGAGTGGTTCGGTGTCGGTGAGGAGTCCTTTCAGGAGTTTGGTTGCCTCGGCGCGGTCGGGGTCGGAGACGAGATGTTCGGCCGCGTTGGCTCGTGCCGTTGCCGACGATGACGCGGCCAGCGCGCGGTAGAACGCGAACGAATGCTCGGGGCCGATCTGCTCGACCGCTTCGAGAATCTTCTCAGCGGTGAGCAGGTCTTCGTGATCGACCGATTCGGGCATCCGCGCACCGGCTCGCGCAGACCGTTTGATCTCATCGAAGTCGGACTGAAGCGAATCGACTTTGCTGATCGCGTCCATCTGTGCGTTGAACATCGCTCCTTGCTGACTGAAGCGCACGCCGGTTTGTTCGCGATGCTGCTCGGCGAACTCGGCCTCCGCGTAGAGGCGGGCGAAGAGCGGCAACGCCTCCTGCGCCTTGAGTTGCCCCAGCGCCCAGACGACCGAGGCACGCGACAGCCCGCTCTCCAAATCAGCGGCCTCGGCACAGCCCGCGCATCACCGATCGCATGATCTATTTCAAAGTCCGCTGATATCAGCGTTGTTTTTTTTGGGGGGGGGGGTGATAACATGCCCGTGTTGTCTGTGAGTAGCGTCATCGCTATTTCATACAGACTGTTTGGTGACTCTACAGTATTTGTCTAGGAAGAAATCATGAAGCTGTTTGTGAATACAATCACCGTTGTCAGCAGTTTGTTATTTGTCTTAGTTTTGACGAGTATTGCACCCGGTGCCATGTCTGTAGAGGATGCCCTCGCGGTTCGCGGAGCTGGCACCGCAAGCGGATGTGTTACATCTGGACCGTGTCCTGCATGCGTTCCGCATACTTGCACAACGACAAGGGTTGGGGCTCTTGCAACCGTGTGCATGCCGGCTCCATTCGGGACCAGTGGTTGTTCACTTGCCGCCGGATTTCTTTCGAAATGTCTGACATCACCAACCGGTACGGGTTGCACACCATCGCTGTCTCCTGCCCCTGGAAGTTGTGGAACGCTGGTTATCCCGACGACATGTCCATCGATCCCGGCAGTAGCACCGATACTAGGCACTATGTGTGATCCGCTCACGCCGCCCGCATGCGGTCCCGCTCCTGCTCCTGGCGCTTCTCCGCTTTGTGACAATTGCACGTAGTCGTGAGATTTGACTACGGCATCAAAGTAAATCGCGGTGCCTTTACAATTGGGAACTCGCGAAAGTATCGAGTCGAGTAAATGTGCCTACCTCTGTTGGAGCTTAGCATGTGGAGGACAATTCAGATTCGTGGTGCCGTACTGCTTGTTGGATTATCGGTTGGCGGAGTTTGTGTGGCGTCGTGTTGCGGTGATGAGCTTCCGACTGCGGCCGAGTTGGAAAGCGCAATGCGAATCAACCGCGAAGCATTTGCTGCATTCAGGGTCCGTTATTCGTACGTTCTGGCACGGCATGAAGGCTATCGAGATCATCAGCAATTGTCGGCAGATTCGATTGAATTGGTTCTGCGAAAGGGCACTTTCCCGGCTATAGAGAAGGAGCGAATGACCGCGTTGATTGAATCAATACGGTCAGAGGCAAAAGACTTCCGTCCGGGAGTTGCAGCGATGTTTCGCGCAGAGGTCTGGCGAGCCGGGGTGGCCGTTCAAGTGCGTTTACCGACGAATGAAGACCGCTTTCCAGAGTCAAAGTTGTCAGCAGGCAACCTTTCAAATGACTTCGGCGGTATTTCGATTTACTCGCGTTCCGGCAACGAGTCCGGTTGGTCAAGTTGGTCGAACAGTACGCGACAATCCGCCATCACTCTCAACACCGAACTGCCGTCTGCATACTTAGGTCTCCCGCCCTTGATGATTGGTTCTGGCATTGCCGACGGCAGGCTCCATCCGATGGATCGGCCTGCTGTTGGAGGTCCGGATGGGATGATCGTTTCTGGTCGTGAGCGAATCGGGGATTTCGACACCGTTGTTGTGGAGCGGTCAACCATTCAACCGTGGCCACAAGAGTCGTCGGCAGAGTTGAAATCCCGTGTCGTTCTCACGGAGGTCTTCAAGGCGTGGCTCGATATCAATCACGGCTATTTGCCGCGACGAATCGCAAGAGAACCCCGTTGGTTCTGTGATGGGAAACTTGCTGAGCCCGCCCATTACATCAATGGCCTCCCGCCGATTGTCGATGATGTTGTCATCGAGAAGATACCGGGCGGCGGATTTTATCCGACGGGAGGAACGGTTCGAACTTGGACGCACCGACAAGATCGCACATGGCCAACTCCCTTGGAAGTTTTCGATGGCCTGAAGCCCGCACCAGAGGTGACAAAACTCCTCGTAGATGAAGCCAGATGGACTGCCGAAGTTATCGTTCCAAAGGAACTACCTGAGTTCGATCTCAAAAAATTGATTCCCACTGATGCACTGGTGTTGGACGCAGCCGCTCGCCAGATCATGGTTCCTGATTCCCAAGGCCAGTTGATTCGGGCGAAGGCCGAGCAACTCGCGGTTCAACCGAAACACGGGTATTCGATTGCATTCCTAGCCGGATGCGTGGGGATCGCACTCGGTGTAGTGGCTGTTTTTGTTCGGATGCTATGGCGGTACTCCGCCTCGAAATGAAGAGGGGCCGGAATGAATCGCCGAACGAGCCGAATCAGTTTTTTGCAGACTGTTCTCGTCTTGGCCTGGACTTCATCAATTCATGCCGAGACACCGCTCGCGGGGTACGTGGCACGTCCGTCGTGTGGCCCAGCGGCTGTGTCAGTTTGGCTGGCACTCACCGGGCATGACGCTCGTGTGTCGGACATTGAGAGTGCTTTTCACAACGTCGGTGTGCGGCACGCTTATGACAGTGTCAGCGCCGCCGACATGGTTGCTGCGATGAAACGGATCGGAGTAGAAGCAGAACTGGTCCGTTGGCCGAACCGACAATTTGGTCTGGCTGTCATGCCATTGCCCTGCATTGTCCATCTGAACCAAGCTGATGATCGAAGTGGACATTTTTCGGTGTTGGCGAAAGTCGATGACAAACACGTTTGGCTTCTTGACGGCACACAAGACTCTCTCTTGCAGGAAATGTCTCGGGATTCCTTTTTGGATGAATGGCATGGGGTCACGATTGGATCGCCGGGCGTTGCTCGTTCAGTTGTTCTCGGTTTGACAATTTTCTTCGGCGGAGTGGCCGTTCTCGGATTCGTGCTGCTTCGACGAATTCGGAAATCCAGTATGAAGCTGACTCGGTCCTCTGCAGTAGCGATGTTCCTCGCAGCCTGCACGCTGTGCCAATATGGCTGCGGGGGGACTCGCCCGACGACCACCGGTGCGCCGCCTCTGAAGTTCACGTCGCCATCGTGCAATCTTGGCGTCGTTCGCGAGATCGGGCAGCGATTTCAGCAATTTGATTTCGAGGTGACCAGTTCTGTACCGGTGAGAATCAAAGAAATTTCGCCCTGTTGTGGTTCTCAGTTGGGTGATCGGACGATCATTGGTCGGGAGCTTTCTCCGGGGTCGAAGCATTCGATTTCACTCGTCGTGGATGTTCGGGACGATCCAACGCCGAGTTCGGTGTTTGCCCGGATTGAGACCGAACCAGTATCCCCGGTTCCGCTCGTCGTTGCGGTCCATCATCAGTTCATTGGCAAGCCGCGATTGTCGAGCAGACAAGTCAGCCTAACGGCGACGCCGAGTTCTTTAGCCGAGACAACTTTGGAAGCGTTCCATTGGCGTCGCCCTAGTGATTCGCCTGTGAGTATTCTGCGTGACAAATGCGAGTCGGCGGTCCTGTTGATCAACAGCGTTAACATCACAACCGAGTTGGTGGAACGTTCGGGGACGCAGTTGGCCCTCGACACGACTCGCATCAAACTTTCGATGGCTTCAAAGATGTCAATTGCCACCTACAAGGATGTGATCCGGCTTGGTTGGTCAGACGGATCGACACTCGATGTGCCGGTTACACTCCATATTTGTCTGCCAGTGCGCACTGAACCAGACCGCGTCTTCTTCGGCTATGTTGAACCTGGATCGAAGTCGGAATTGATGATTCCCGTGCGCAAGGTGGATGGCATCGTGTTTGAAATCGCTGAGCTTCAATCGACGAACAAGGCAGTTGTCGCCACGTACGAACCTCAGCGGGAGTCGCTTCAAATTCAATTGCAAGCCCCGTCATCGCCGGGACGCTTTGAGTCTGAGATTCGCGTCGTGTTTCGATCGTCGGATATCCCTGAGATCCGCCTTCCCGTGAGCGCTATCGTTCGGGGACAGTAACGTGATCCAAACCGTACCCGACAGGAACTGTTTGTTACGGCAGCATCTGGTATCGGGCACGGTCGTATCGGCGGTGCTATTCGCCGCGGCCACCTCGGCTCCGGCAGGTTACGTCATCAGTTGGATCGGGTTGAGTCTGTGGTCATTGTGTGTCACACATTCACAGTCGCGACTGACGGCTTGCGTCAACGGAGGCCTGTTCGGCGCGGTGTTTTATGGCATTCAGTTCGATTTCGTCCGAACAACGGGAACGCCCAATGATTGGTTTGGTGCTGGCCCGTATGAACTGTGCTGGTTCGGTTTGGTGATATCGGGCGGGCTCGTATGGGCGGCAAACTCCATGGCAATTTACGAGTCCCGCCGTCGTCGATGGCCGATCTGTGTGGCGCTTCCTATTTTTGTCGTCTGTTCTGAGATCGTCGTGGACTTTGCGGCACGTTGGCTTATAGGAACGTCCGGTGGCCTGAGTCGGCTTGCGCTGCGGCAGGTTGATTGCGCGTGGCTGATCCAGTCGGCCGACCTCGGTGGGGAATTGGCGGTCTCGTGGTTGGCCGCGACGATTGCCGGACTGATCGCCGATGTTTGCCTCCTCGTCAACGCCTGTTCGAGTCGTGGGGAAATGGCAATCACCCTGAGTGTGTCCCTACTGGTGATCAGCGGATTCGTTGGATACGGAACGATTCGCCAACGACAGGCCATCGGTGAGGGGACGAAGTTCGTGATTGTTCCGTGCGATTTCGCGCCCCACGACACGAGACGGGTGCGAGAGTTGATCGACCTAGCCACGCCGCGACCCATCTGCTGCGTGTGGCCGGAAGTGGCGATTCCGACCGAAGTCGGGTTCGCAGAATCAGCCGACGATTTGTTGGAGAGTACTGCGCACTCGGTAGGTTGCCCCATCCTCGTGGGTTGTCGAAGAGTCGATCCTGTGCGCGTCGGACCTTTTAATTCCGCGATCCTCGCAGGCGCAGTCGATTGCGGCACACAGTTCCATGACAAGCGGTTTTTGACGCCGGGAATGGAATGTCCACTTCCGATGGTTTGCTGGCTGGGTGGCGACATTTCACCCGAGAAATCTCTGCTCGTTCCCGGCGGGCCACCGACAGCGCCGCTCCAATTGAAATGTTTCGCTGCGACCGATCCAGCGCCACGTGGTTCAGAACCAAAGCGGAGTCCCACTCTCGGCGTGGGAATCTGCCATGACATCTGCTTTCCAGAATGGGCGACGGCGTGGATGCAGTGCAACACCGTGCCCGACTACCTCGTTCAGCTTGCCAACGAGTCGCCTGACTGGACTTGGCGTGTTCAACCGCTGCTGCTGTCTTGCGCTCGCTTGCGTGCCGTGGAATCACGACGATCGGTGATTCGCAGTGTGCGCCACGGATATTCGGCGGCCATCGACTCGAATGGCCGAGTCGTCCATGTCATTGATCGCAATTCTCATGACCGGCCGTTCCTCACCGTGAGGGTTCCGCAGGACTGTCGATGGAGTTGGTTTGCCAATCGCGGTTCGCTGCCGTGTCGTTTCGGGGTGATCGTTCTCGCGCTCTCTCAAATTTTCGCTATCGAGTGGTCGAACAGGCACCGCCTGTTGGCATCGTCCGAATTCGGAGACAGGACATGACTCGCCGCATCGCGCGTGGCTTCACGATTGTGGAACTCACGGTGTCGCTCGCAATCATTGGACTGTTGCTGGCATTGATCTTGCCAGCCGTTCAAGCCGCACGCGAGACAGCGCGGCGTGCGGCGTGCTCGAACCATTTGCGACAACTCGGGTTGGCACTACACAACTATCACGATCAACACCAAGTACTGCCGCCCGGCGTGATTTCGCGATACCCGACTGTGAGAAATGCGCTGGCACAACTGACAGCATCACCAGGAATGTTTGCCGTCGAGAATGGCACCCCTGAAACATCATGGTTCATGTTGGTGTTTCCCCAGTTGGACCTCGGCAATGTGATTGGCAGCTACGACCCAGACGTGGGTGTCTTCGGACATGTTGATTTGCAGCCGCCATATCTCGTCAGTGGGCTGAACGCCAATGCCACCGTCCTGCAAAAAACACACGCGGTTTTGCAGTGTCCCAGCGACGCTCGCAAGGTCTTCCATTACGACGTGAATTTGCTGCTCTCCGTCCCATTGGGAATCCCGATCGCGCCATGCGGACGCGGCAACTACGCCGGGAATTGGGGCAACACCAACTGGGAACAAACCGCCGATTTGGACGGTGACGGCCACGATGACCTTGGCGTGCAATTTCTGTCAGCACCATTCGGCCGCGCCCGAATCAGCTTGTCCGACGTGACTGACGGACTGGACTCGACCGTCTTCGCGTCCGAGATCATCCAAGGGACACAGACCGATGTGCGGGGTGCGTATTTTGCACCCTTTCCTGGTGGGAGCCATTACATGAGCCGGCTAGGTCCCAACGGCGCGGACGACCTCGCATCGATGCCCACCTCCTCAGCTCGCGGAGATCGACTACCATTTTCCGGAATGTGCATGACGACGCCCGACGCGCCCTGCAGTTTCGAGCCGATGCGCACGACAGCATTTGCAGGCGCGCGAAGCCGACATTCAAACGGCGTCAATGTGCTTCATGGAGGCGGGGCTGTGCGTTTCACGTCTAACTCGATTGACAGAGCCGTCTGGCTTGGTATCCACAGCATTTCTGGTGGTGAAAGAAATGGCGAGTAGCACCTCTTGCAGTGGGCACCGGCCTTTGATCGCCTGAAGTATCGCCTCGCCTCCGCAGGCTGCTCGACGTAGAAGCCGTCGCTCGGCAATGCCCCGTTCTTCCAGCCGGCGTCTTCACGATCCGCGAGCCTCTTCGCAACAGCGCGATATCCCGCGAGTGCCTGCTCCTTGTCGCCGGTCGCCAGCAGGAGATCAGCCTCGATCAACGCCCGCCTCGCCGCCGGGATTGTTTTCCCCTCCCGCCGCAGCACCACCAAAAAATCCTTCGCCCGCGGCCGAGCGATCCGCATCGCCTGCGACTCACCGCCGTCAATCGCCAAATACGCGACGAACGCCCGCTGCTCCTCGCCGTCCTCTTCGAGCTTGCTCGCCTGCTCGAACAGCTCTCGCTGCTTCTCGAACTCGGCCGAATGAGCGATCACCTCGGCCAGCGTCTCCTTCTCGGTCGGAGCCGCCCGCAAAGCCGCCTCGCCACCCAAGCCACACGCCCAAGCCACCGCCACGATCAGACATGACCATCGCATGAACAGTCTCCTTCAACGGATGACGTGGGGCAGATTTGCAATCTGCCCGTCTCTATTGTCGCGCTCTACTCTCACCATGAAACACAGTCACGGGCAGATTGCAAATCTGCCCCACGCATGTCGGTCAACTCGCCGTTTGAGCCGCCGCTCATCCAATTGGTTCCCGAAAAGTCGCGGTTCCCGAAATTGTCAATTTGCCATCGACGACGCAACTTTGACGTTTCCGATAAAAGTCACGTGGGGCAGATTTGTAATCTGCCCGTCTCGACTGTCGCGCACTACCATCAACATGAAACACAGTCACGGGCAGATTGCGCCCCACCTTGAGCATGGACTTTTGTCGGAAGCGCCAACGTTGGGATTGCTTCCCAGGGGATCTGTGAGTCGGTCGCTGCTCGCAGCAGGGAAGCCTCCCGCTTCCGGCCGAGTTATACTCTGCCCGCCTGGCAACGGCGAAAAGTGCATCGCGCGAGTCTTTTGCCAGCGCAGTCGCTTGGTTTGGAAAGGAGAGGACGTGTCGAAGCTTGTTGTTCCCGAGTCGCGACTCTTCACGATCGGGCATTCCAATCACACGGACGAGCATTTCATCGCACTGCTGTGGCAGCATGAGATCGACGTGCTGGTCGATGTCCGGACGCAGCCCTATTCGCAGTACAGCCCGCAGTTCAACCGCGAGGCGTTGCAGCGCGAGGTCGTCGCCGCCCGACGGCAGTACCTGTTCCTAGGCGAGGAACTCGGCGGCCGTCCCCCCGAACGAGACTGCTACGACGACGAGGGGCATGTCCTGTACTCGACCCTCGCCCGCATCCCGCGTTTTCTCGGCGGGATCGAGCGGGTCGAGAAGGGGATCCAGAAATACCGCGTCGCGCTGATGTGCAGCGAAGAAGACCCGACCGTCTGCCACCGCTTTTTGCTCGTCGCGCGAGTCCTCTCCGAACGCGGAGCCACCCCGCTGCACATCCGTGGCGACGGCCGACTCGATACTCACGCGGCCCTCACCGACGACAGCGGGGCCTCGCAACTGTTGCTGTTTCCGTGATGCGGAACAAATGAAAATTGGTCACGATGACGTAATCACTTGTATTTTTGAGTTACGCCGCCCTTCCAGCTTGCGCCGCTGGCATGGTCAGCGAAATGTGCTCAACACTCATCGAAGACTGTGAAAGAAACTCTTCAATGACGCAACGGCGATGGCAATGGCCCCAGTCAGGACAGACGCACATCAGGCAGGACCGTCGAAAGCGAGCAACCTTCACCACCTCATCCATCGCGATGACGCCTTCCGGTTGCGCCAGCCTTTGACGCACGCCTTTGAAGAACGCGGGATAGTCTTGTGTCTCCCGAACTGTGCTTCGTAAGGCACGCGTCGATCCAAGTGCGCCGTAGTGGCGGTATTCAATTCCAGCGGATTCCAGCGTAAGTCGCAGTGCTGTCTTTGAGAAACCGCGTTTTCGGCTAAGCGGGATCTCGCGCACATCGATCAGAACTGCTATCTCGTGTTGTAGCAACATTTGCACAAACGAGGTGGACTCGAAACCGCTGTAACCGATCGTGAGAATCTTGCGTTTCAAAATAGATGTCCTCCCTTTGCCAAATCCGCCTCGATGATTTCCGTTGGGACGTGATACAAAGCTGAAATCATCCAGTGACCAAACCGACTGTGCGTCCCAAGAATCCCGAACACTGATCGCTGGGATGAAAAAATACTTTCTCTAACTTTCTGGGCAATTGCTTCCATTGCAACTTCTGGTTCTCGCGTTTCTGCCAATTCACGGCGATAACCTTGATAGTAACTCCATGCTAAGACTTTGCTGTCTGCTTCCCGACCCGTTGAACATTCGCGATACTTCAGTCGAAACTCCCACGGCACACGCTCAGCAAGTTGTTTCATTTGTTCGGTCGTTGCGAAAAGGTCGCCTTGTTGAATCACACTGAGTTGTGTCGGCGTCCACTCCTTTTTGTCTGGCTGCCAATAAAATTCCAGTGGTTCAATCCTTACCAGTCCGTTTGTGATTCCGGCGGCTTCCATCGAATCGGCGCTCTCGTGGACCGCCTTCTGCATCCACTGCCATCGTTCCTTTTCAGAGGAAACGTGCTTCAACACTTCGATTGGTGTACCTGCCTCCAAGTGCCAGCTTTCAGGCCGAGTATCCTTCGTGTCACGGTAGGCGTGAACCCGAACGATATCCCACCTTCCATACTGCTGTGACGGGTCGAGAAACCGAAATGGAATCGGGTACAGTCGCACAAACTCTCCGTCTGGTTGCACGCCTCCTGTGCATACGGTCTCGGTGTATTTCGTACTGACTGCCGGATAGGTCTTGCAATTCACCATCAGCTCAACGAGTTGATCGCTGCCCAAGATTTTCGCCATGTAATCCCTCGGATTTCTAACGGATTCTTTCAATCACAGAAATATCAACATGAGACGCTGCCGAAGCTGCTAGTTCAGCACGCTAACGTGATTCACAGTTTATCAATCGCATAGATCTTCGGCAGCGATCTCAAACCGGTGGGCCACGAACATGCGGCGGTCGAACCGGGACACGGCCAAGTCTCGCTCGGCACACTCGCGGTGACGCTGCATCGTCCCGAGTTGTTCATCGAACACCAC
>JAYVOX010000805.1:0-3114 GCA_043757695.1 Schlesneria sp. | reverse complement strand
CTCGCGTCGCCGCATTACGGCGAACGTTGGGGACGGCACTGGCTCGATGTCGCGGGCTATGCCGATTCGGAAGGGGACGGCAGCGTCGATACGATCCGGCCCTACATCTACAAGTTCCGCGATTACGTCGTCCGGTCACTCAACGCCGACAAGCCGCTCGACCAGTTTGTGATCGAGCAATTGGCGGGAGACGAACTCGTCACGCCTCCTTACAAAAACCTGACACCCGACCAGACCGATTACCTCATCGCGACCGGCTTCCTGCGCATGGCAGCCGACCCGACGGCAAGTGGTCAAGGCGATCCCGAGACCTCGCGCAACCAAGTCGTGGCCGACACGATCAAGATCGTGTCATCGAGCCTGCTCGGTCTGAGCGTCGGCTGCGCGCAGTGTCACGATCATCGCTACGACCCGATCCCACAGGCGGACTACTTCCAACTGCGAGCCATCTTCCAACCGGCACTCGATCCGCAAGGCTGGGTCATCCCGCGCGAGCGTGTCATCTCGCTCTACAGCGACGACGATCGGGCGCGATCCGCCGCCATCGAAGCGGACGCGGCGAAGCTGCAAGCCGACGTACACGTCAAGCGGCAGAAGTTCATCGACACCGCTTTCGATCTCGAAATTGAAAAGCATCCGGCTGACCAGCGTGAGGCCTTGCGAGCCGCCTTCAAAACACCGGCCGACAAGCAAACCGACGAGCAGAAGAAACTGGTTGCGTCCACGCCGAGCCTCAGCATCAACGGCGGCAATCTCTATCAGTACAACGCCGGTGCCGCTGAAGAATTGAAGCAGGACGAAGCGGGCGTCGCGGCGAAACGGGCCGAGAAAAAGATCGAGGACTTCATCAGCGTGCTCAAGGAATCGGGAGGGATGCCGAACCCGACGCACTTGTTCCATCGAGGTGACCATCGCGCACCGAAGTCCGTTGTGAAACCGGCGGACCTCACGATCGCCGCTCCCGACGGAGAGCGATTTCAAATCGAAGAGAAGAACGCCGCGATGCCGTCGTCGGGACGCAGGCTCGCGTGGGCGAAGCACATCACCAACGGATCGCACCCGCTGCTCGGTCGAGTCCTCGCCAATCGAATCTGGCTGCACCACTTCGGCCGAGGGATCGTCGAGACGCCGGGTGAGTTCGGCATTCTCGGCACCCGACCGACTCATCCCGAGTTGCTCGATTGGATCGCGAGTGAACTTGGAGGACGGGCACTCTTGCCCGTCGTGCCTTTGAGTACGACCAAGACTTCGTCAACCGATGATGGCCAGGTCAGAGAAGGGCAGACGGGCGAAGACGGGACGGGCAAGAGTGCCCATTCTACTTGGGCGTTCAAACGGCTTCACCGTCTCCTCATGGCATCAGCGGTCTATCGACAGACATCGCACCGCGCGAGCGACGCGGCGATGAAGGATGCGGATGGAGCGTTCTACTCGCGATTCCCCGTTCGTCGGTTGGAGGCGGAGATCGTGCGCGACCGCGCGTTGGCCGTGACCGGTCGCCTGAACGACACGCTCTTCGGACAACCGGTCGAAGTGATGGAGGACTTCGCGGGGCAAGTCCACGTGAAGGATGAAGTGCCGCGCCGCAGTCTCTACATCCATTCGCGACGCACGAAGCCGGTGTCGCTGCTGGCGGCGTTCGATGCACCGGTGATGACGCTCAATTGTGATCGCCGTCCTTCGAGTACCGTCGCTCCGCAATCACTCATGCTGATGAATGGCGACTTCATGCTCGCGCAGGCCGAGCATCTCGCCCAACAGATTCAGGTGGAGGTCGCGCCTCAGAGCAGCCCGCTCGCGTTCGACATCGCTCCATTCCTGAGCCGCTTTTCCGGGCACCGCGCCGCGTGGCAGTACGGCTACGGTGGGATCAAGGATGCGTCTATCACTGCAACCACAGCCACGAACTCCGCCGCGTCGCAGCTTCGTGTTGAATTCCATCCGCTGCCGCATTGGACCGGCGCGGCGTGGCAAGGAGGCGCGGGCCTTCCCGATGCGACGCTCGGCTATGCGTTGTCACACGCGACGGGAGGTCATCCCGGTGGCTCGCCGCAGTTGGCCTCGATCAAACGTTGGATCGCTCCGCGCGACGGCTTCCTCGCGGTGAGCGGTCGGCTCCAGCATGGCTCCGAGAACGGCGACGGTGTCCGCGCACGAGTCGTCTCCAGCCGCAGTGGTCTCGTCGGAGAATGGACTGCCAAGAACGGCGGCCTTGAGACTCCCGTGACCAACGTCGAAGTGCGCACGGGCGACACGCTCGACTTCGTGACCGACGCGATCACCAATGAGAACAGCGACTCGTTCGACTGGTCGATCCGCCTCCGTCTCACCGATGCCACTGGCACAGAACTCGACACGTGGGATTCATTCGCCGACTTCCACGGTCCGCTGCCGAAGCCGTTACCGCAGCGCATCGCCCGCGTCTGGCAACGCGCCTACGGACGCGCCATCACGGCGGAAGAACTTCAACTCGCCGGCCAGTTCATCGAAGATCAGTCGCGCACCTTGAAAGCAACCGCTCCGAAAGACGATCACGAACGACTCGCGTTGACGAACCTCTGCCAGCAACTGCTCTGCTCGAACGAGTTCCTCTACGTCGATTGAGACTCGCCAGCCCCGCCCTCATTCCCTCCCTTTGGAAGGCAACTACTGACGTGACTCATCATGGTGGTAGCCACGTTCACCAGTACGTGGCTACGATTTGCTTCACATCAGTGATGAGTCAAGTCAATAGTGGCCCTTTGGAAGCACCATGACGGAAGAAGAACGCCTGCTCGAAAAACTCCAAAAGTTGGAAGCCCTGTTTGCAGGAGCGTATGCCCAGGGCGAACGCGACGCTGCCGCCAATGCGATGGAGCGCATGCGCGAACGATTGGACAAACTCCGCGAAAGCGACCCGGCCGTCGAGTACACGTTCACACTGCAAGATGCGTGGTCACGCAAGCTGATGCTGGCTCTGATGCGACGGTATGGACTGGAGCCTTATCGCTATGCTCGACAGCGACACACGACGGTCGTCGCGCGAGTCCCCAAGTCATTCGTCGATCAAACGCTGTGGCCCGAGTTCCAACAGTTCTCGGAAGTTTTGCAGAGCTACCTCAGTGCGGTCACCGA
>JAYVOX010000804.1:0-3115 GCA_043757695.1 Schlesneria sp. | reverse complement strand
GTCGTAGGATGGACGCCTCGTCCGTCCGTCACTACCAGCGGCGACTCGGACGGACGAGGCGTCCATCCTACGGGTCAATCTGTTCTTGCCGCTCGCCTAAGAGCGAAGGGGGCGATCAGGAAGACCTTCGCTTGCGCTTCAGGCTTTGATTGGCATGGAAGCGAGCGAGTCATGGAAGCGAGTGCGAGTCATGGAATGACTCGCCTACGTAGCTCAGTCATTCCATGACTGAGATTCTGCGTCCTGTGTGCCGGTCAATTCCCTCCGCGTGAGGGATAGAACCCGTTCCCGCGCCTTAGGATCGTTCGAGAAATAACGATCCGGCTCGAGCGGTGATTCATTTGTCAGACTTGGTCCGCAGCACAAGGTAGCCCTGTCGCTCCGCGACAGGGAGCGAGATCAACCCGACCGCGAGTTTGCGAACCGATGTCCCGAGACTCATCGCGCCATCCCCGCGCCCGCGCTCCCTGTCGCGGAGCGACAGGGCTACCTTGGTCAATCCGCTGCTGACAGTGATTTCTCGAACGCGCCTTAATCGCAGGGTGTCCGATTCGTGAGTTGGCAGAGTCACGCCGTCCTCGGGCATGCTGTTGCCAGCAAATCCAACTCGGACTCCGGCACGTCGAACAACTCACCCGAGCGGGGATCGAACAGTCCGCACATGTGCGTGGCGTTGTCATTGCAGCGTTCCAGATGGCGGCGGCTCAGCAGCAGCGAGAGGAACTCGTGACATCCCACGCGGCGGTGCCGGATCTGCGTGGCAATTTGCGGAAGCCTGATTTGACGCCAGTGGACAAACTCGGGGTTCAGAAGCATGGGAAGCGTTTCCGTAAATTGGTAAGGCGGATCGCATCAAAGTTGACTCGGTCGCACCGAGCTTCTTGCAAGAGTGGCGACACTGAAGCAAGGGAACCTTCTACCAATCGTCCGCAATTTGTTCACCGGTGTCGCGCGAAAATTAACAATCACCAGGATCCAAAGTCGTTCCTCCGTTCCGTGGTGGGAACACTCGTGGTGCAGGAACTGTGGGCTGATGAAAAGCCGTTGGACACAGTCTGTTGACGAGGCGGTTTTCTTTGGAGTGCGGAGGCTCGACTCCGCTTTGGCATTATTGTTTTTCCATTCCAGGGCTGGGGCGTTCGAGTCTCGTGGGAGTCAAAGGGCTGCGTCCAAAATTCCGGTAGTGGGTCAGTTTGAGTGGCACGCCCTGAGTCTGCGAAGGGCGTGGATTCAGAATTTCACTGTGATTCCCACGCCCTTCGCGGACTCAGGGCGTGCCACTCTCGATCCCCATGTTCAAACTGACCCACTACCAAAATTCCAAAGCGGCGTCGAGCCGCCGCACTCCAAATGAGTTCCTCCGCCCAACGACTGAGGGGGGCCTCGAAGACTCGACCCACCCGGCAGTTTGCCCGATTTGAAAACAGGCATTGGCCGGGGCGACATCCTGTGTCGCTCGGGTGCGAGGGCCAATCGTTCGGGATGGCTCACGAGTTGGAGTTCTGCCGAGTACTCACGATGTTCCAGCGATGCAGTTCATTCTTTTGTCCTGTTCCGTCGCTCCCATTACGATTCCTGCGAGTCGGCTACCAAGTTCTGTTCGGATGACGGTCAGTTCTGTTGAAGGAATTGGAATCCGATCAACTGGAATCGTCATCCGACTGAGATGATGTGATTAACGAGTGAATGGAACAGACATCCGAGCTAGTGGATGCAGCTACCGATCACGTTGTTGCAGTAGCCGATTGCATTAAATCGTCAGCCGATCAACCGCATCAGGCCACTTCTTCACGCGAATCACTTCTTCACACGAATCACAGCGAAAGCCAATACGTTGTTCACCATGTTGACCAGAATGTGTCCCCGCTGACATCGCGGTTCCGCCATGTCAGGAAAGTGCCGCAACTTTCCCAAGGGACTCTTGCCATGCCGATCTCAGGACCGTCGTCGTACATTCCGACGTTGGAGGAATTCCTCGCACACTGGCAGATCGCCGACGCGACTTTGGGTGCGGGCCACGAAATCGAACTACCCGTCGGTGTGACTCGGGCCATGCTGCTCGCCAAGCAGGTCTCGCTCGTGACGAAGCGGGAAGAGTTGCAGGCCAAGCTGAACGTGCAGGAGGTTCTGCGCGGCGAGATCGAGATTCTTAAGATCACGCTCTTGGAACGAATCCATCAGTTCACCGAGAAGGTGCGAGCGTACCTGCCGAACTCGAAATGGATCGCGGCGCTGCCGTACCTGCCGAGCTACTCCGACGGCCAGGGCAACTTCCTCGAACCGATGGACGACGCGGCCACGCTCTGGGCGCAGTTGAATGGCGATCCGGGCACGGTGGCACCGCTCACATTGTTGGGAGCTTACACGCAGGCTCTGTTTGTGACGGACATCACAGCCATGAAGGCGACCTACGCGGCCCTGAATGCAGCGGGTGTTGCCGCGACGGTGGTGCGCAGCGAACGGAACAGCCTGCAAGACGAAATCTATCCCCTGCTCAAGAGCTATCGCATCGTCCTGCCGACGGCGTTTCTGCGAGGACACGCCTTGGTTCAGAGTCTGCCGCGCCTCACGCCGCTGCCGGGAAGCACTCCGGCCGAGGTGACGACCACGGTCGTCTGGGACGCCGCGTTGGGGCAGGCTCGCGTCACCTGGACCGCCAGCACGGCGGCCGACCTCGATCACTACGACGTGAGATTCTGTCCCGGCGCGAGCTACTCGGCCGATGACGAATCGATCGTCTCGACCGTGGAGAGCGACGGCACTCGCACGGTCCTCACCGACGCCGGCCTCACGAACCCCGGCGCAACGGCGAGCTTCAAGGTCTACGTCGTCACCAGCACCGGAAACGAAAAGGGCAGCAACGCGGTGTCTGTCACACGACCCGACGGGGACTAAGGATCGTTCGAGAAATTACTGTCTGCATTTGGTTGGAAAGGTAGCCCTGTCGCTCCGCGACAGGAAGCGAGGGCGCGGGGATCGCTCTCTAAGTCTCGGTGCATCGGCTCGCCAAATCGCGGTCTGGTTCATCTCGCTTCCTGTCGCGGAGCGACAGGGCTACCTTGAACCGCGAACTCAGTCTGTCCGAGTGAATCACCACACAACCACGACAGGTATT
>JAYVOX010000803.1:0-3118 GCA_043757695.1 Schlesneria sp. | reverse complement strand
GGAATGTTGAACTCGTGCTTCACAAATCGAGCGGCCGCCTCACGAAACTCGGGCAGACCGGGCGAGGGGCAGTAATGTGACTTGTTCTGTTGAATGGCATCGACGCCAGAAGCCTTCGCCGAGGCCGTGCTGTCGAACGGGCTGTCACCGATCTCCAGTTCGACGACATCCTTGCCGGTCGCCTTCAACGCTTTCGCGACAGCCAACACATTGAAGGCCGTTTCGACGGAGAGCGACTTGGCGAAATCACTGAGTTGAACGGGCATCGTCGATACCTAATTGAGGAGCATAATTGGAAGGCAAGTCACTTCGTCGAGATCGCTTGTTGGAGCGGTCGCAGCACCTGGTCGATGACGTGCGATTCCAGAAGTTGTTCGGCCGTCGTGCGGAGTTGCGAGAAGGTTTGCTCGTAAGACATGTCTGATTCGAGGCTGCCATATTGTCGGACGGTAAAGAAGACGCTGATCTGCTCTTCGGGAAATTCGCCGCGTCGAACTTGGTAGGCGTTGGTGCGCGTCTCGATCATCAGCCTTGCCTGGCGACGGCACGATTCGTCGAGGGCGATCGTCATGGTCGGCTCAAAGTTCAGCACCTTCATGCCGGGGATTTCGAGCATTCCTTCCATGGCCGAGCCGACGCCGAGGGCCTCCGCCACGAGTTCATCGTGGTTGCCGCGATAGGCGAAATCGAAGCCCATCAAATAGTCGAGGGCCTCACAATCGAGCGGGCTGACCGACAGCATGAACGGGATGAGATCGAGGATCAGCGAGTGCTGCTCGACCGCCCCATCGACATCATCGGGGTTGATGTGCCCACTGCAGACGCGACGCGGTTCGAGCGTCACCCAGCGCTGGTGGCCCATGTCCTTGTCTTCTTCGAGTACAAAGTCACCGTTCTCGCGCGTGTGGAAATTTCGCATCGTCGGGTACTTCTTCTGAACTCGCTCGAAGAACCCCAAGATCGTCTCTCGGCCAGCCGGAAGCTGCATCTCGGTGTTCAAGTTCATGTTGACGTAGAAGTCATCGGCCAGCGACGAGTACGGGTTCATCAGTCTGTTCCTCAAGAAGGAGCCTCGTGGCCGAATAGATTCGCGTGGCCAATTGCCGCACCGAGACGACGATCTCGAACGGCCGGTTCGACCAACAAAAAGTGCCGGTTTCCAAGCGATTTGGCCCAAGTCTGCCTTCGCCTGTCCGGCACATCGTCCCATCTCCCCGGCATGGGTCGTCCGACGATTGCGGGCTGCACGTGGAGTCCGCAAACTGCGGCGGCATTCTATAGTTGAGTCCCACACCGGTCAAAGAGGGGTCAAGAATGGCCGTTCGCCAAGAAATATTGGATGGCACGGAGTCCGCAAAGCTGTGTTCATTCTCGTCGCCGCTCGGTTGGCTCGGGATTGCTGGGCGCGATGAAATCGTTCGTGCCGTGTTCGTTGGCCATCCTTCAGTTGCCTCGGTTCGACGAGCCGCAACGAGTTGGTTGGCAGAGTACGCGGCGGCGGGTTCTCTCGAAGAGGCTGACTGGTTCCCGCGACTGCGGCAACAACTGCTCGATTACTCTAACGGTGAGCGCGTGGAGTTCGATGAGTTTCATTTGGAACTGCCGGAACGAACTCCCTTTCGCGACAAGGTTCTCGCCACGACGAGGCGACTCGGTTACGGAGCGACCACGACCTACGGAGACTTGGCGCGGAAGGTCGGGCACGTCGGCGCGGCCCGAGCCGTGGGAACGGTGATGTCCACGAACCGCTTTCCCATCTTGATCCCTTGCCATCGCGTGGTGGCGTCGGGAGGCAAGCTTGGCGGATACACCTCTCCCGCCGGGACTGATCTCAAACAGAGGCTGCTCGACATGGAGCAAGCCGCCAATTCAATCCGGATTTAACGACACGCTCATCACTCCCAACAACTCTCCCGTGGAAGCTGTTCGCATGTCGCGAGTTCTGTTTCATCTCACCGCCATCGTTGCGACCGCCTTTGTCATCACGATCTTAGCGATGGTCTCGATGACGCTCGGCGACCCCAACGCGCCGGTCAATCTTTGGTTCGACAAGTACGGCGGGGTGCTGATGCTGGTCGAGGTGATCGGGATCGTCGTCTTCGGCCTCGCCGCGATGACCGCCGATCGGTGCGAGACACTGCGTGAGCAGGCGAGCCAAAAAACGACCGACGTGGCCCCTTGAAGACAGATTCCTCGAAGTTCCCTGCCGATTCGATCCGATGGAGTCTGTCAGGCGACCAGACCCCGACAGAGTGTTGTGGCAGTCGAGTCGCTTGAGGACGCGGGCAGATGCACGGAACGCCTCCCACATTGAGTCGCTCTACGACGACACCCGTCTCGACTCCACATTCTTCGCGCGAGGCGTTGCTCGAACGAGTCGGCTCGATTCCGGTCCGCATCTCCGTGCAACTGTGCCAGCGCCGCATGACGCTCGAACAGTTCATGACGCTTCGTCCCGGTTCGTTTATCCCGTTCCCGACACGCTGCGACGATCCGCTGAAGTTGCAGATCGAGGGTTCAACGGTCGCGCTCGGTGAAGCCGTGCGCTGCGGCACGCAACTCGGACTGCGATTGAACCACATCCCGCCCGAGCCGATCAGACCCGAATCAGTTCGACGGTGATCGAGTGACGACTGCGGTCTGGCGACAAAAAAGCAGGCCCGCGTCGTAGCGCGGGCCTGCTGGTGTTTAGCAAGGAGAATTATCTCTCGCACGGTCATGAGTGAGACATTTCCGAGCGGTGGACATCAGTCCTCCGGATCTTCACCCAGGAGCCGGAGGACTGACATCCACCGCTCAGGAATAATCATGTAGGGCCGCGCGAAGCATCAGAACGCGGACTCACTTCGTCGCCGCGAGTGACTTGATGCGGATGTTGCGGAACTCGACCGGGTCGCTGTGGCCGGCGAAACCGAAGTAGCCCGTGGTTCGTTCCTTGCCGGGGTGCGCGCTGTTCGCCATGTACTCGGTGATCTTGCTGAGATCAGTGTCGAGAATCGTCGAGCCATTCAACTCGACCGTGATCGTCGAGCCGACGACGTGTACTTCTTGATAGTTCCATTCACCGACCGGTCGGTGATAGCCACGCGCGGCGGGCGCCATGCCGTAGGCCGAGCCA
>JAYVOX010000802.1:0-11667 GCA_043757695.1 Schlesneria sp. | reverse complement strand
TTCATTCCGGCGGAGTCCTCGTGGAAGCTGCTCTGTGCTGATTACTCGCAAATCGAGTTGCGTGTCCTCGCTCACTTCAGTCAGGATCAGGAACTGATTGCGGCGTTCGCGCAGGGGATCGACATTCACACGGCAGTCGCCTCACAAGTCTTCAGCGTGGATCGCGACGCCGTGACGAGCGATCAACGTCGCATGGCCAAGGCGGTCAACTTCGGCGTGATCTATGGGCAGAGTCCCTTCGGTCTGGCGGCGGCGCTGGGCATCCCGCAGGACGAAGCGGCGATGTTCATCAACGGCTATTTCGCGAAATATGCGGGCGTGACGCAGTTCATCGAAGCGACGCTTACCGAGGTTCAGCGCGTCGGCCGCGCGACCACGATCCTCGGCCGCCGCCGTCCGATTGAAGGGATTCGTCCCGTGCGAACCGGCAATCTCAACATGCCTGAACGAACCGCGGTCAACACGGTGATTCAAGGCTCTGCGGCCGACCTTATCAAACGGGCGATGCTCGCCGTCAGCCGACGACTGCTCCGTGAAAAACATCCCGGCCGGATGCTGCTCCAAATTCATGACGAACTGGTGCTGGAGGCACCCGAGTCCGATATCGCCTCGCTCATCGAACTGGTTCGTCACGAGATGCAGCACGCGATGGAACTGTCCGTGCCGCTCGTGGTCGATGTATCGGTGGGAGACAATTGGTTGGAGACGCACAGTGTGAGTTGAGCGACGAAGCCTGCTCAAGTTTGAAATCCGATCATTAAGTCCATCGCGGTCACTTCAAGGCGAGAGATCATGCACAGTCGATGGCGTGAAGCAGAACGCGGTGGGTGTTTGCTGTGGGCCTCGCAGACTCGACCCACCCGACGACAACTACGCCTCCTGTGCGGCATCGTCGTCGCGTTGACTTGGGGCGGAGTCGCATCGGCGGCGGAGCCAGTTCAGTCCGTTGAGCCAAGTTGGCCGCAGTGGCGCGGGGCGACGTTGGATGCCGTCGCGGTTGACGAACGGTTGGCCGAGTCGTGGCCGGAGTCGGGTCCGCCGGTGTTGTGGACGAAGGAGATCGGCAAGGGCTATTCGAGCTTCATCGCGGTGGGCGATCGGGTCTGGACGCAGACTCAAACACTGTACGAGCAGGCGGTGGTCTGCCTCGACGCGGCGACGGGTGAGACGGTCTGGTCGCAGAAGTACGGCTGGCCTTACGACGGCGGCGGCCTCTATCCGGGACCGCGTGCGACGCCGACCTGGCATGACGGTCGCATCTACTACGCTGCGCCCGAGGGAACGATCGGCTGTCTCGACGCGAAGTCGGGTCAGTCGATCTGGGAGACGAATCCGAAGCAGACCTTTCGCGGTCGCGGGACCGATTTCGGCTGCGCGGCATCGCCCGTCGTGGTCGATGGTCGCGTAATGGTGCCCGTCGGGGGACTCGATGCGAGCGTCATCGCGCTCGATGCGAAGGACGGCTCGCTCGTCTGGAAGTCGGGTGAGTCACCCGCCAGCTATGCGTCGGTCTTGCCGATCACGTTGAACGGCCGGCCGCGCGTGGTTGCGTTGTTGGAGAACTCGCTCGCGATGATCGACCGCACCAACGGACGCCTGTTGTGGGAGGACGAGTTCTCGGCGGGCTACGACGAACACTCGGCGGCACCGCTGTATCGCGAGCCGTTCCTGATGATCGCCGGTCCGTTTCGCAGCGGAGCGAAGTGCTATCGGTTGGTTGAGAGTGAGGCCAATGCTGTTGAGCCGCGCGAGGCACAGGCCGCCTCAACGCTCAAGCCGACCACTGTCTGGGAGGCGCTCAAATTCTCGAACGACATCGCGTCGAGTGTTCTCGTGGACGGCTACGTTTATGGGTTCGATCTGAAGGATGCGCAGTCGCGGTTTAATCGGCCCTCGCGCGGCGAATTTCGGTGCCTCGACTTTGAGACCGGCAAGATCGTCTGGTCCACCGACAAAGTTGGTCACGCCAACATCATCGTCGCCGACGGCAAGTTGATCCTGTTCAACGACAAGGGAGAGTTGATTCTGTGCCGCGTAAGCCATGAGCATTACGAAGAGTTGGCTCGCACGCAGGTATTTCAAGATGAGATCTGCTGGTCGGCCGCCGCTCTTTGTCACGGACGGCTGTTTCTGCGCACGCAGACTCGCGCCGCGTGCTTGTACCTCGGGGCCGAGCCGCTCGCCGCGAAGATCGAGACCAAGAACGTGACCGACATCCCGCACGTGCGCTCGTTCGATCCGGCACCGCTCCTCGGCGGCGAACGCGAGTATCCGGCGACGACTCCCGAATGGTCCGAACTGCGCGGCTGGTGGCTGTGGAGCCTGGCGGGATTGCTGCTCGCCACGGTCTGTGCGGCAGTGATGCAATTCGCGGCCAGTCTCTTTTGTAGGATGGGCACTCCTGCCCGTCCGCCTCTTCAAGACGTGGCGTCAACCGGTGTGTCGCCGGAACCGATTCATTCGCCGCCCACCTCCAATGATGGCTGCGATCTCGCGACTGAAGGCCGGACGGGCAAGAGTGCCCATCCTACAAGTGTGCGAGTCGTCTTCTGGACGGTGGCGCTGCTCGTGGGAGCCGTCGGCAGTCCGCTGCTCAATCACCGGCTGAGCGACTACGTCTTTCTCTGGCCGCTCGTGCTGTGGGCGTCTCTGCAACTGACGCTGCTCGCCGTGACTTGGGCCGAGTCGCAGCCGCTGCCACTTCGTCGCCGGGCACGCGGGAGATCGAGGCTCGCGGGGCTGGGGTTGCTCGCGACGAGCGGCCTCTACTTCCATTTGTGTCGTCGGCTGGGGTTGTCGATCGAGTGGGGCTTCCTCACCGGCTTCCTGCCAGCGTTCCCCGTCGCCGCCCTCTGTGCGCGAGGTCTGCTCGCACGACATCGGTTCGCGCTGCTGACGGATCTGCTCTGCGCGGCCGTGTCGTTCTCGGCCTACTTCTGGTCGTGCGGCCTGTTCCTCAAATGGTGGCTGCAAGTCGGAAGCTGAAGCACGGAGAAGTGTCAGAACTTCAACTGGCTCCCACGCTCTGCGTGGGAGCCAGGCATTTGACGCTCCGCGTCGTCTTCGCGCTCGACGCAGAGCGTCGAATCCTCGTTCCCAAGCTGGAGCTTGGGAACGAGAACACGCGGTTAAACGAGCGACTGGCCGCTCCCTTGGCCTGCGGCACATTCTTCGATGGCCTCTTGACGGTTGCCTACTCAGCGAATACTGTACTACTTGCCTAGTACAGGAGTGCGATTCATGTTCTTCCACATCGACCCCGGCAACGGCGTGGCGATCTATGACCAGATTGGGCGGCAGGTGGTGTATGCCGTCGCCAAGAATGCCCTCCGGCCGGGGGAACTTGTTCCGTCCGTGCGCGAGCTGGCGGTGACGCTGGCCGTGAATCCCAACACCGTCGCCAAGGCGTATCGCGACTTGCAGAACGACGGTGTGTTGGAGTCACTGCGCGGCGAGGGCCTGCGCGTCACGAAGCAGGCGGGCGAACGCTGCCGCAAGACTCGACAGAAACTGCTGGTCGAACGGATGCAGGCGGTGGTGATGGAGGCGCAGCAGAGCGGACTCACCGAGGAAGAGTTCTTCAAACTTGTGGACGAAGTGTGGGGGACGGCCCAGAAAACCAAGGCCGTGCAGAAGCGAAGCATTCGGGTGGAGTGACGGAGGATGGACGCTCTTGCCCGTCCCGGATGTGTGAGGCAAGTCACGATAATTACCGTACCCGTAGCTGCGTTCGCCAGAACGCGGGAACCCACGCTCTGGCGAGCGTGGCTACGGGGAGTTGAATTCGACGTTTTCTCGTTCCCAAGCTCCAGCTTGGGAACGCCGCTCTCCAAGCTCCCGCTTGGCGAGCGCGACAACGGGTTCTGTCGGACGGGAAGCTGGAGCTTCCAAGACGCTCGTTCCCAAGCTGGAGCTTGGGAACGAGAAAGCTGTGGGTGTGGTCGATCAGGTGAGAACGAAACACGGACGGGCAGGAGTGCCCATCCTCCAGAGAGCGGAGAACCCAATATGACTGCCGTGTTCGAGTTTCAGATCGTGAGCAAACGGTTCAAGCAGCACATGGCTCTCGACAACGTGTCGCTGCGGGGTGAGCGGGGGCAGGTGATCGCGCTGCTGGGCGAGAACGGCGCGGGCAAGACCACGCTGCTGAAGATTCTGCTCGGGCTGCTGACTCCCGACGGAGGGGCTTCGCGCGTGATGGGCCTCAACAGTCAGACGCACGGGGCCGAGATTCGGCGTCGCGTCGGCTAGATGCCCGACCGGCCAGCACTCTATGAATGGATGACGGTGTGCGAGATCGGCTGGTTTGCGGCCGGGTTCCATCCGCTCGGCTATCAGCAGCAATACGAAGAGATCGTGCAGAAGTTCTCGCTCCCCGATCTGCCGATCAAGTCGCTGTCGAAGGGGATGCAGGGGAAGGTGTCGCTCGCGCTGGCGATGGCTCACGAGCCGGAGCTGCTCGTGCTGGATGAGCCAACCTCGGGACTCGACCCACTGGTGCGGCGCGAGTTCCTCGAAAGCATGATCGAGATCGCGTCGGCCGGGCGCACGGTGCTGCTGTCGAGTCATCAGATTGCCGAGGTCGAGCGTGTGGCCGACGTGGTCGCCATCCTGCGCGGCGGCAGATTGATTCTGTGCGAGCCGCTCGATGTCCTCAAAAACCGCGTGAGCGAAGTGATCGTGACGCTGGCCGACATCGAGACCGCGCCGCCGATCCTTGCAGCGCCCGCGATGCTGCTCACGGCGCAGCGGTTTGACCGCGTCTGGCGGCTGATGGTACGAGACCTCGATGAGGCGGGGCGCCTCGCCTTGGAAGCCGATCCGAATCACGCGCACGTTGAGGTGAAGCGCCTGTCGCTCGAAGAGATTTTTGTGGCCTGCATGACGACCAAGTCGGAGGCGTTTGGTCCGGTGGCGGCACCGACTGCGATCTCCGTCGCGGCGGGAGGACACGCTCCTCGTGTCTGATTTGTTCTCGTTGTCCTCGTTCCCAAGCTCCAGCTTGGGAACGTCCCTCTTCCAAGCTCCGGCTTGGCGAGTGGGGCTTGATTCCCTGATGGACGGGAAGCCGGAGCTTCCAAGACGCTCGTTCCCAAGCTGGAGCTTGGGAACGAGAACAAAATGCCAAAGAGCAGACCCCTCACCCTGGCCCTCTCCCCGCAAGGCCGGGGCGAGGGGACACGAAAAGCGAGGTGTTCGATGATCGCTGCGCCGTTGAGTCGGATGTTGTGGAAGGAGTACCGCCAGCAGCGCACGCTGTGGGTCGCGATGTTGGTCGTTGGAATGACGCTGCAACTGGTCGCGCGAATCGTGGCGGCGGTGTTTGCACCCGATGTCATGGCACGCGATGCCCTGCTGGTCTTGTGGGGGATCCCGTTTTATCCGACCGCATTTTTTCTGATCGGCTCGACGGCCATGCTGTTCGCGCTGGAGCGGGAAGAGCGGACGAGCGACTGGTTGCTGAATCTCTCCGCGCCGCCGTGGCCGACGCTGCTGGCGAAGTATGGCTTCACGGTGACTGCGACGACGGGCCTCGCGCTGTCGCTGTGGTTGTGGGCGGCGGTGTTGTCGGTCGGCTTGGGCCTCGATTTCGGTTCATTCAAACCCAACCACGTCTCATTGGGTTGGGCCTTGATGGCGATGCTCGGTTTCGTCCCACTGTTTGGCGCGGGCTTTCTGTTGTGGGGCACGCTCGGATCGCTGACGAGTCGCCGCGTCGTGGCCGCCGTGCCGATGGGGATCGGTTGGTGGATTGCCATTTATCTTCTGCCGTGGGTGGCGGTGATTTATTGGAGATGGTCGCGATACGGCGTACATGTCACGGGGTTCCAAGCAAGATGGATTGAATCGTTCCATTCGGTCTTTGTTGCTGTCTGCTTTCTGTCCACATTGGCGTTGAACGTTTACTTCGGGTTGAGGTGGTGTCGCGGGCAGTACCTCGACGCCTCGTGGCTGGACAGTTTGAATGAGCGCTGGTCGCCGAGACTGACCTGGCGGCGAGTCGGTGCGTCGCGCGTGCCCGTGGGCGTCGAGTCGGAACTCTCGGGCTGGAGAACATGGCAGCGGCTGGTCTGGCAGGAACGGCACCGCGAGTCGCTGCACATCGGCTTGCTGGTGATCGTCTGTGCGATTGGTGTGCTGCTGGCGCTGTACAGCCTGGGTCCGGGTTTTGAGGACGGTGCCCTCACGTTCATTGTCGTGCCGTTCATCGCCGCCCTTCCTTGTGCGATGGGAGTGATTGGCTTCCGCTTCGATGCGGGAGGCCAACAGTTGCGGTTCCTCGCCCATCGTGGCACGTCTCCTTCAATGATCTGGTTGGCCAAGCATGTCGTCTGGTTGCCAAGGGCGTTCTGGATTCCCGCCGTCTGCTGGGCTGCGACGTGTCTGGCGGAATGGGTCTTCATTCCGTGGGCCGACACGCCGTTGACGAGTGCTTATTCGGACGACGGCTTGCGGCACCCGGTGGTTGAACACTCGTATGCGGGTCGTGGCCAGTTTGGGGAAGTGGTCTGGTTTGCCTTGATGAGCTACGCGGCGGGGCAGGCAGCCGCGATGTTGTTGCGGCGGATGGTTCTCGCCGTGGGTGCCGGCTTGATCGCGACCATTGCCTTGGTCTGGTGGCAGGCCTTCGTGATCGAGGTTCCACTGCCGCGATGGTGGGCCGTGGGGGGAATCACGGTCTGGTTGGTCTGTCTCACCGGATGGTATTCGCGGCACTGGCTGGTCGAACGTCGGAACTGGTCCGTGTTGAAGCGGCTCGCGGTGGGACTGACTCTGCCGCCGCTGCTGCTGTTGATCGGCGCGGCGTCGTATCGCTGGTTGGAGTTCCCGGGACTCGGCCCGTCGTCGCGACCGCTGATGACGCTGCTCTACCCTCGCGAGGCCGAGCGTCGGAACAGGATTCTGGCTGTTTACGGCATTGGCCGAGATAGCCAACTCGATGAGATTCGAGCCTCTGTCAAACAAGTGACGGAACCGACATCGCCCGAGAGCCGCGCCGTGCGCGACCGCTTGGTGAGCGTGAGCGGCTACCGACCGTTGGCGCAAATCAAACTGTCTCCCGAATTCGCGTTCGCGACAAGCACGCCGGTTGATGAGAGTCGTGAGGAGTTCGACCGCCGGGCGCGCGAACTGTTCTGGGCGAAGAATGAAGCAGCGCTGGCTACTCTCATGGCCGTGCTTTCCGATGAACTGCCTGCTTCGTACCGAACTCAACGGACGGGCTTGCCCCATGAGGATGCGACACCCAATCCGGAACTGCTGCACGATGCGGGGCGGCTCAGTCTGGATCAGGGCGATCCCCGGCAGGCGTTGCGTTACTTCCTGGTGGGCCTCCGCCTCGCGCGCTGCTCTGCCAGCCAAAACCAGTTTGGGAACTGGGTCTGGGGGCGTGAATCTCAGGCTGAGATTCTTCAATCGCTCGTCCTCTGGTCAAACCATGAAGGTGTGACGAGAGAGTTGCTGATGGAGGCCATCGAGCAAACTCGCGTGGAACTCGCACGGTATCCGACTCTGCGCGAGGCGAGTGCGGCGGAGTTCGTCTTGGGCTTCCAGAGCGAGAAATGGCTGCGCCTGCAAATGGAAAGCGAAGAGTCGGCGTCGTTGTACGTCGCGAAGAGCATGGCGTCGGCACTCGTTCCTCACGAGTTCGCCCGCCGGCGGCGGATCAACGAGCAAGTCCTGTTTTGGCGTTGGCATCTCCTCCATTCACTCGAAGCACAGACGCGGCATCCGGGCACCAAACCCCGGCAACAACTCCTCGCGTGGAGGGAGGAATTCCAAGGTTCGGAGCGGTCAGACCAGGCTTGGATGTACTTGGTCCTTTATCCTTTTGTGACATGCCGGTTTGGAAACGAGTTGGGCGACATCTTTACCTCCTACGAAACCGTCAATCGTCAGTCGCTGCTGGCTCTGGCCATCGCACTGTGGAAGAAGGACCACGGCGGTGCGTTGCCGGATTCGCTGGAAGACCTCGCCGTCTACTGCATCATCGACGGCCGGAACGATCCGGCGCGAGTGCTGCCCGTCATGGCGCTGAACGATCCGTGGACGGGGGCGATGTTCACCTATTCAACCGCAGGTCGTCCGTTGGCGAATGACGGTCATGTCCTGCCGGTCGTGATCCTCTCGTCGGAGAGGCCGAGTCTGTCCGGTCATCAGCACAGGGCGGTCGTCAAGGCTTCTGAAAAGGGGCTCGGGTTTGCGAGTGCCTACACAAATGCACCGGCCACCGAGGGAGTTACGGTGGAATCGCTCGGCGGCCTGTTGTCGCTGGGACTCCCGCCGAAGCCGTAACGCTGAGGTTCGGTGCTTCGATTCCGTGTTGAGCGGAGGTCGGAAGAATTCAACAAGAAGAGGGTGGACAGGAAAATGAGAGAGGACTGACCAGGATCGGCCTTTGATCTTCTTGTCCACCATCTTCTTGTTTTGCAGACTTTCGGTTGAGCCGCGCCGGGGTCTGGAACAGA
Source organism: Schlesneria sp. (assembly GCA_043757695.1). GTDB lineage: Bacteria > Planctomycetota > Planctomycetia > Planctomycetales > Planctomycetaceae > Schlesneria. The sequence continues at coordinate 3,199 of JAYVOX010000802.1, read as the reverse complement.
AACGCACACGCTGGCGGCAGGTGCTACGGTTGGCGGCGAAGCGTCGCTACAATTTCGGCCCGATGAGATTCCCGTTTTCCATTAGGCCGTGTTGCGATGCTGCTGGACCCACTGACCATGTTGAAGCAGCGCCGGAAAGTGGTGGGGATTTCGGCGGTGCTGTTGCCGATTACCGAGTCGGGGGATGTGGACTGGCCCGCGTTTGAGGCTCATGTCGCGCGGACGGCCGGAGCGGGGCTGACTCCGGCTGTCAACATGGACACCGGGTACGTGAATCTCATCGACCACGCGACTCAGGACGAGGTGTTGCGGCGGACGCGCGCGGTGCTCGGTGGTGGTGAGTTTGTGGCGGGGGCGTTCGTCTCGGACAGGGAAGGGGATGCGTTTTCGTTCGAGGGCTACGCGGAACGGATGCGGGCGATTCAGTCATTCGGCGGCACGCCCGCCCTCTTTCAGTCGTATGGTCTGACGAGGCAGCCCGGCCCCGAGATCGTTCGCAGTTACGAGCGGCTCGGCGGCGCGTGCGACAAGTTCATCGGGTTCGAGCTGACGACGGACCTCGCGCCGTTCGGAGCGATCTACGATCTGGAGACGTATGCCGGGATGATGGCCGTGCCGCAGTGCATCGGGGCGAAGCATTCATCGTTTCATCGCGAACCCGAATGGGAGCGGTTGAAGTTGCGCGATGCGCAGCGGCCCGATTTTGCGGTCTTCACCGGCAACGACTTCGCCATCGACATGGTGATGTACGGCAGCGATTATTTGCTCGGGCTGAGTAGCTTCGCGCCGGACCTGTTCGCCATTCGCGACACGTACTGGGAGGCGGGCGATCCGCGCTTCTATGAGTTGAACGACCAGCTTCAGTACCTGGGCTACTTCGCGTTCCGAACGCCCTCGCCCGCATACAAGCATTCGTGCGCGCAGTTCCTCAAGTTGCGAGGCTGGATTGAGTGCGATCGAACTCATCCTCGCTCGGCCATTCGTCCGGTCGGCGACATCGACGTGCTGAGGGAACTCGGGCAGCGAATGAAGGTGATCGACTAACGCGATGAGCCGCGCATCAAGTGAGCCGAGCCGTTCAAAGTTGGAGGATGGGCACTCTTGCCCGTCCTGCTTTTGAGAAGACCGGACGGGCAAGAGTGCCCATCCTCCGAATCAGGAAAGTGACGATTCATGACGACACCGTTGGATGTGGACTGCCAGGCTGTGAAGGCGAAGCAAGAGGTCGGCTCGTCGTTCTTGTTTCTCGACGTGCGCGAGCCGGATGAGTACGCGACGGCGCACATTGAGGGGACGACTCTGCTGCCGATGAGTCAGCTTGCCGCTCGCGTCGCGGAACTGGAGGCTCACAAGGACGGTGAGATCATCGTTCATTGCCATCACGGTGGACGAAGCCTGCGCGTCGTGAACTGGCTGCGCCAGCAAGGCTATCCGCACGCGATCAACATGGCGGGCGGGATCGACCAGTGGTCGCAGGTGATCGACACCCGCGTGCCAAGGTATTGAATTGGCCTTGGTGCTGAACCGCTGATCGGTGTCGTTGGAACCTTGGTGAGCCGGGTGGCATCAGTCCAATGGCACTTACTTTACATGAGAGGCAACGCGCTAGCGGCCGGTAAGCGAGGAAAAGACCTGCAAATCCGCCACCGGCGGCTAGCGCCTTGCCGCTCACAAATCTAAAGAGCGAAGATCAGCGTGGACGAGCGGAGCGGTGAGCTTCCGGCCAAAGAAAAACCCCGCGACCAGTCGGCAGCGGTGTGATTGATCCTCAAATTGATCGAGCAGTCAGAAGCATCGTCGCGATGACGTGGGCGGTTCCTGACGGCCAACGCCTCAATTGACCCGCCTACGTGGAGCCAGTTCAGTGCTTCTCGATCGGCGGACCCATGGGGTCTTTGCGTTCCGTAATGACGGGGCAGTTGAGAGCCATTTCTGCGTTGAGGGCGGTGTAGTCGGCCCACTCGGCGGGCAGGTTGTCTTCGAGGAAGATGGCGGCGGGCGGACACTCGGGAACGCACGCTTCGCAGTCGATGCACTCTTCGGGGTGGATGAAGAGCATCGCTTCACCTTCATAGAAGCATTCGACGGGACAGACTGTCACGCAGTCGGTGTATTTGCAGTTGAAGCAGGGTTCCGCAACGACGTGCGTCATGTCTGGTCTTTCGTATCAGGGTTTTGGAGGAGTTTCGGCGGTACCGGAGCGAGCTGAGCGAATGATTGTTGGTTGTCCCGGTTATGACGGTCAGCCGCTTGAGGCTGCTGTCCGCACTCTTATCGGAAATCCCAAGAAGGGGACTGAAACAGATTGCGTTGAGATCGTTCACGAAGCCGGTAAAACCGGCGAAATCTTAGGACCACTCCGAAAGAGCGTCAAGAAATGGTGCGAGAGATTCTCGACCCCAAGAATACATCTCAGTCCGACGTGTGAGGTGGCCGAGTCCAGAGTGGTGGCTGGAGAGACATCTTGTCGGACGAATGAGCTGGGAATAGAGTTGCGGCCCAATGGCGATGTGAGATTCGGTGAGAGCTGGCATGAGGTCTCTCACAACATCAGGCCTGCGTTGCGGATGGTCGCTCGAAGTTTGTTGGTCCAGTTCATCATTGCCGTTCCTCGTGAACGCATTCCTCTCGTGGTGAATGGACTCGTCTGGCATGGAAATGAACAGGTGTGATCGTGGCTCTGACCGACATTGACCGCAATTTGTTGGTGAACTGTCTCGACCGGCAACCCGGTGCGTGGAAAGAGTTCGTGGACCGTTTTGCGGGAGTGTTCGCTCATGTCATTCAGCACACGGCTCAGGCTCGCAGCGTTCAACTGTCGAAGCACGATGCCGATGACTTGGCGGCGGACATTTTTCTGAAGCTCGTCGAAAGCGACTTCGACGTGTTGCGGCGGTTTCGCGGTGAGAGTTCGTTGGCGACTTATCTAACGGTGATTGCTCGCCGGATCGTGGTTCACGAGGTGACTCGCCGTCGCATGGCCGAGGCGCTCGGACACGTAAAGACTCACGGGGCGGCTTTGGATCACGTCAATGCGAGCGAGTTCGATGCGTCGGCGCGGATCGAGAACCGCGAACTGGTACAGCGCATGCTCGACGGCCTCGTGGAGACCGAGGCGATGGTCGTGAAGCTGTTCCACTTGGAGGGCCGCTCGTATCGAGAGATCAGCGCGGGACTCGGCGTTCCCGAGAACTCGATC
>JAYVOX010000801.1:0-11686 GCA_043757695.1 Schlesneria sp. | reverse complement strand
CTGTGACATCTCCGTGATACTTGTCGGAGAACGCGTCGCGAATCTGACGGATTTCCGAGAGAATTGGGTCGAGCATGGCTACCTCGCGAGAAGCTCTTGGGGAGTGCAGATCGTCGGACACCGCAGGCCGAATGACTGGCAGATTGTGACCATTCTGTCGCGAAACTGGCGTTGGCAATATGCGTCCAGTTCCAGGTCAGCAAATAGTCGATGCCGTTCGTCGCGGCAATTGCGATATGGAGCGCGTCGGCAGCGGCTTTGGCGGGAAGAGGGCTCTCTGTCAGCAGTGTCCTCGCCAACTCGTCGGCCGTTTCACCACCTGACAGCAGTGGAATATCCTGAATCGCCGCCAATCGGCGGGCTGCCGCATCGGGATCACCGGCGCTGGCTTCATCGACTACGAGTTCCGAACAGAAGAGATCGAACTCATCGCGACGATCCTGCCACCATTCCCGAGTGACCTGCTGATTGGCGGCCATCACCAGTTGTGGGCTTTGCCAGGCAGTCAGGTAGCTTGGGATCGTGGTCTCGATGTAGACGCGAGGTTTCATGGGAGGCCCTTTTAGCTCGTTCCCAAGCCCCTGCTTTCATCTCGTTCCCAAGCTCCAGCTTGGGAACGCACGTTTTAGAAGCTCCGCTTCCTCTTTGATCGCCAAGCAGAGCTTGGAAGACATGCGGTTCCCAAGCAGGTGCTTGGGAACCAGAGGCAGCCCGAATGGTCTCACGCCTTCACCCAGTCTCTCAGCACTTTGTGGAGGATGCCGCCGTGGCGGTAGTACTCGACTTCGACGGGGGTGTCGATGCGGCAGGTGGCGACGAAGTGGATCGCGGTGCCATCGGGTTGAAGGGATTGCAGATCAGTACATGTCGTACATCTCTTTCCCGCCGTGGGCCGGATTGCCGATGAGTTGTTGATTGGCGCAGTCCACCACCCAATCCATCGCTTCGAGGGGCAACGGGCCGATCAGCACCGGGCAGTCGTCGGGGAGTTCTGCCGCTTCGACGTGACACTGTCGGCCCTGAACAGTGATGCGGCAGATTCCGTAGATCGTGCGCAGCGCTGATCCGTTTGTCGTTTTCACGATCTTCTGCTGCAGCGGACGCAACCCGAGTTCCTGAATCATTCGCTTCGGCAAGCCGAGATACATGGCTCCGGTGTCCACCAGCGCTTCCGTAATTTCGAGTGTTCGCACGTCGTCGAACGGCAACCTCCCGTCGGCAGCTCGCACCAAGTCGTCGTGATTCTCGACTTTGACATCGACCAGAACTTTACCCATCACGCTCTCCATGATTCGCTCTCCTCACTCAACGCACGAACTTGTTCCTCATCTCACGCCAATGATACCGAGGAGGCGATGCACGCTGAGACACGATTCACTGGCTTCATCACGCCTTCACCAAGTCTCTCAGCACCTTGTGCAGGATGCCGCCGTGGCGGTAGTACTCGACTTCGACGGGGGTGTCGATGCGGCAGGTGGCGACGAAGTGGATCGCGGTGCCGTCGGGTTTGGTGGCCATGACTTCGACGGCCTGGAGTGGCTTGAGGTTGTCGTTGAGTTGGATGTCGAAGGTCTCGGTGCCGTCGAGGCCCAGAAAGTCGCGGTTCTCTCCGGCGCGGAACTGGAGCGGAAGAACGCCCATGCCGACGAGGTTCGAGCGGTGGATGCGCTCGAACGAGACGGCGATGACTGCTCGGACGCCGAGCAGATACGTTCCCTTGGCGGCCCAGTCGCGCGATGAGCCTGTGCCGTATTCGGCTCCCGCCAGCACGACCAGCGACGTGCCATCGGTTTTGTACTTCATCGCCGCGTCATACACGGACATTTGCTCACCGGTTGGGAAGTACTTGGAGACTCCGCCCTCAGTGCCGGGACAAAGCAAATTACGGAGGCGGATGTTGGCGAAGGTGCCGCGCGTCATGACTCGGTCGTTGCCGCGACGTGCTCCGTAGCTGTTGAAGTCGATCGGCTGGACGCCGTTGGCTTGCAGGAAGAGACCGGCGGGCGAACTGGCCTTGATCGAACCGGCCGGGCTGATGTGGTCGGTCGTGACCGAATCGCCGACCGACAGCAGGCACTTCGCGTCGCTGATCCCCTGAATCGGCTTCGGTGTCACGGGCATGTCGATGAAGAACGGAGGCTCTTGGACGTAGGTACTTTTCTCGTCCCACTTGTAGAGCGGGCCGGTGGCTCCGGTGATCTTCTGCCATTCGACGGGACCGAGCGCCGCGTGGCCGTACTCGGTGGTGAACATCTCGGGCGTGATCGATTTGGCGACGGTCTCTTCGATTTCTTGAGACGACGGCCAGATGTCCTTGAGGTACACGTCGGCTCCGCCCTTGTCCTTGCCGAGCGGTTCGTGATTCAGGTCAATGTCGGTGGTCCCGGCGAGGGCATAGGCCACGACGAGCGGCGGGCTGGCGAGGTAGTTGGCCTTCACCTGCGGATTGATCCGGCCCTCGAAATTGCGATTGCCCGAGAGGACCGCCGACACGACGAGGTCTCCCTCGGTGACGGCGTGCGACACGGCATCGGGGAGCGGCCCGCTGTTGCCGATGCAGGTCGTGCAGCCGTAGCCGACCGTGTTGAAACCGAGCTGGTTCAGCGACTGATCGAGTCCCGACTTGGCGAGATATTCGGTGACGACGCGGCTGCCCGGCGCGAGGCTTGTTTTGACCCACGGCTTGCTGGTGAGGCCCTTCGCCACGGCGTTGCGAGCGAGCAGCCCGGCTCCCAGCATCACCGACGGATTGCTGGTGTTGGTGCAACTCGTGATGGCCGCGATCACGACGGCTCCATGCTTCAGCTTGAATGGTTGTTCACCGCCAGTGACATCAATGCCGTCCACTTCCGCATCGCCGTTGGTTGGCGGAGGCGGGGCACCTTCGTCCGTCATGAGCTCTTTCCTCGAACTGGCTGCGGGTGGCACCTTGTCGAAGGTCGTGACGAGATCGTGTTGCCACTGCGACTTCATGTTCTTGAGCAGCACTCGGTCTTGCGGACGCTTGGGTCCGGCGAGCGACGGTTCAACCGTCGAGAGATCGAGTTCCAATTTGCTGCTGAAGCGCGGCTCGGGGGAACTCGCCGTGCGGAACATGCCCTGCGCCTTGTAGTACGCCTCGACGAGTTCGACCTCTTGTTTAGTCCGTCCGGTGCGAGTCATAAAGCGCAGCGTTTCGTCATCGACGGGGAAGAAGCCCATCGTCGCGCCGTACTCGGGAGCCATGTTGGCCAACGTCGCACGATCGGGGAGCGACATCGAATCGAGGCCGGGGCCGTAGAACTCGACGAATTTGCTTACGACTCCGTGCTTGCGCAACGCCTGCGTCACGGTCAGCACGAGGTCCGTCGCCGTGGCTCCTTCGGGGAGCTTGCCGCTCACTTTGAAACCGACCACCTCGGGCATGAGCATGTAGATCGGCTGGCCGAGCATCACTGCTTCGGCCTCGATCCCGCCGACTCCCCAGCCGACAACGCCCAAGCCGTTGATCATCGTGGTGTGGCTGTCGGTCCCGACGAGACTGTCCGGGTACGCGACGCCGTCCTTCGTCAGGACGACCTTGGCGAGGTATTCGAGATTCACCTGATGCACGATGCCGGTCGCGGGCGGCACGACGCGGAAGTTGCTCAAGCCCTGCTGTGCCCACCGCAGCAACTGGTAGCGTTCGAGGTTCCGCTCGAACTCCAGATCGACGTTCTGTTGCAATGCTCCCTCGGTCCCGAAGTAATCGACCTGCACCGAGTGATCGACGACGAGATCGCATTGCACGAGCGGGTTGATCTTCTTCGGATCGCCTCCCATGCGGATCATCGCGTCTCGCAGGGCGGCCATGTCCACGACAGCGGGAACGCCGGTGAAGTCCTGCAACACGACGCGGCCGACCATGAACGGCACTTCGACCTGCTCGGGCTTGGCGGCGTTCCAGTTGGCGACCTGCGCGACATGCTCTTCATTGACGAGGAAGCCATCCACATTGCGAAGACACGCTTCAAGCAGGACTCGCATCGAGAACGGCAGAGTGTCGATCTGCCCGAAGCCCTTCGCCGCCAGCTTGGGTAGCGAGTAGTACTTGAACTCGCCGCCACTCGTCTTGAGAACCGACTCTGTATCGAAGGGGTTGGTCGCCGCCATTTCGCTAAATCTCCGCTAGAAAAGCCATTTAATTGTCAGGGTTGGGACCGCTCGTGGGCCGGATCGTAACAGTCGCGCCGACGAGATTGAAGCGTTGGTCTGGAGGCAAAGATGGCCGCTCGCCTGAGTGAGTAGACGAGACCGAGGCATGGCTCATCCCCTGGAAGTCCGAGGACACACCGCGAGACCGGGTTTCGCACTTCTCTGGGGAACTCTGGCCAAGTTCACGGCACGGCGAAGGCGTGATTGAGTGCGAGCAGCCCCCGGCTTCATCCGTGCTCCGGCCCTGCCATCCGTGCGATTGACCTCCTCCCGATCCGTTGAATCGCACGGATGGCAGAGCCGGAGCACGGATGAAAACCAAGACCTGCGGACGGAGCGGTCGATGGCGGGATCGCATTCCTCGTGTGCCGCTTCTCGGTCGGAGTCACGGACGTTCGACATCACGTCCGTGGTGATTCCGCATTGCGTGTGTAGACGATCCGTGTCCGGCATCGCGACACCGATGTAGTTTCATTCCTCGATCACCGTCTCGGGAAGACCGGCTCCATACGGGTCGTCGATGCGGCGGCGGACTTCACCCGAGAACAGGTGCTTGGGATTGCGGACGGCATCGGGGAGATCGGGTTCCCATTGGCGGCGATCCAAGCGTTCGAGCGGCGGGCCGAGCAAGCGCGATTGGACTCGTTCCAAACCGGCGTCCATTCCGGCGGGCTTATCGTCGGGGTGAGGGACGATGTACGGGACCAGCGCGATGATGACTTCGTTGCGTTGGCGGATCACGGAGCGACGTTGGAACAGTCGTCCGACCAGCCAGAGGTCACCGAGATACGGAATCTTCGTTTGGACTTCGGTGTCCTCTTCCTTGATCAGTCCGCCGATGATCATGCCGTGTCCGTCGGCGAGCATCACGGTCGTCTCGACTTCGGTCGTGTCTTCTTGAGGGAGTCCGGCCGCGTTGATTTGACCGCCCGACACTTCGGGTTTGACCTGCATCATCACCAGCCCTTCTTCGGTGATCGTCGGCGTCACGTCGAGGACCACGCCGACATCGAGGAAGTTCACGTTTTGCAGCGTGCTGGTTTGAGTCGTCGTCGTGACGAGGAAGCCGAGTTGTTGACCGATCTGAATCTTGGCGTGTTGACCGTTCAAGCACAGTACCTGCGGAGTCGCCAGTGTTTTCGAGTCGGTGGAAACTTTCAGAGCTTCGAGCAGTGAATGGAAGTTGGCGCTGTCGATCCCGAAGAAGAACGCGGGGCTGGCCGCTGGTTTGGCGAAGCCCTTCGTTTCCAAAGTGATCTTGGTCCCGTTGATGTCAAAGATTTCCTTGAGATTCACGCCGTGCAGGCAATCCGATTTGAGATTGACCTGAAGGATATGAGCTTCGATCAGCACCTGTCGCGGCGGGCGATCGACTTCGGTGATATAGCCTTCAATGCGAGCGACGTACTCGGGCAAGTCCTCGACGACGATCTCTTCGCGCGTTCGGCGGGTGTTCTTCGAGTCAATCACCGTCGTGACGGCATGACCGGCGGGCGAGAGCAAACTCTGCACGACCTTATCGACATCATCGGCGGAGATGTAATTCAACCGGAACACACGCAGCACGACGCCGCGCAACTGAGGCGACGAACGGCTTTCTGCCGTGATCTTCGAGACCACGAGGATGTTCTTGTTGCGGTGCCAACTGTAACCATTGACGGTCAACAGCGCGTCGAGTGCTTCGTCGAGTACCACGTCGTTCAGAGTGACGGTGACGCGCCCTTCGACTTCGCCTCCCGCGACCAAATTCAACCCGTGCTGTTCGGCGATCAGACTCAGCACCACAGACAACGGCGCATCGCGGACCGTGAGCGAGATCATCTCAGCGGACTTCTGCGACGGACGGAGTTGAATCTTCGGCGTGCGCTCGGGTTCGGCAAACGGCAGCAGCGCTTGTCCTTTTGTTGCGGACTCATTCAGGAGGGGAATCAGCGGCACGTTCGTCGGCGCACTTGTCGGTTCGTCGTAACCGACGTGCCGCACCGACGGAACGGGCCGACGACGTTGAGACTCCGTGAGTTTCGGTTGCAGATCGGGCTGTTGTTCGGTTCGAGCGATGTGGTTCTGAGGCACTGCGGTCTTGGTACGAACAGGCTTGGTGGCCGCAGTGGCGCTCGCACTCCCGTTCGGACTCGGTCGAGTCACAGCGGGGGGGGCGGTGCGTGTGACCGGTTCGATGGGGTCGAGCGTCACGAACGCGCGATCTTCGTGCCAGTCTGCGGGAGCAGCACCGACGCGCGCCTTCCCGGCAGCAGAATCGGACTTGGCCCCTTTGCGCGAGGCGATCTGCGGTTTGCCCGGAGGCGGTGGCTGGCTCTTCTTGATGACGACCGGCACCTTCTCTTCGGTGGCCTTCTGATCGCGAGCGGTCGCTTTCGAGTCATCCTTCGTGGACTTGCCGCCGAGGCGATTCCACCAATGAGAGGGAGCGGCCTCTGCCACAGGAGCAGGATTGGTCGGGGCCGCTTGTCGTCGGTTGCCGAGCGTTGGCTTCGTCGCTTCCGATTTGGTGGACGGCTTGGTTGCAGAAGGGCGCGGTGACGACGCGATCGGAGGAGCGGGTTTCGCGTCGGCAGACTTTTGTGGCTTGTGCCAGCCGAACCACGACTCGGCCGGTGCCGACGTGGAACACGTCAGTCCCAGAGCCAACACAGCAATCAGGCTGTGCGTCGTTGAGGTTCGTTTCGAGCGTTGCATTCCTTGCTCCGCGTCATCGGCATCCCGAGCGGTAGCAGGGATGCGATCAATCGTGCGTCCGTCATCATCCGTGACAACGAGAACTTTGCCGAGGTCAGCCGAGTCGGTCTCGATCAAAACATCCGACGCGAGAACGTTCGAGTCCCTACTCAACCGATCACCGCGCCGATGTCTCGTCTCCGACTCATCGGCATCGCGAGGACGTCAGGACCGTCCCGATCTTCACCAGCGGAGCGACCGTTACAGACCGAACAGCTTCGGTGGGTCGCACGCACGCAACTCGGCGGATGCTGCCGATCACTTCCGGCTCTTGGGATCGACGGTGGCGGGAGCGGCGGCAGGAGCGGCGGCAGGAGCGGCGACGACGGGCTTGTCGATCAGCTCGACTTCCACACCTTCGGGCCGGATCGCGGTGACACGCAGTCGCTCGCCCACGAGGTCTCCCACGTTGACGACGGAGTCTCCCACAATCGCTCCCACACCTTTATTGGTTTGCACGAGGGCCGTCAGACGTTGACCTTTCACCGCTGCACGTAGCTCGGCCAACTTCGCCGCATCCCGCTTCTCCAGATCGTCAGCGGGATTGAGGGGCAGCTCAGACTCGTCCTTCACGGCGGTTGTGGCCGGCATCAACTCGGTGGGCATCTTGAACGGATTCACCGCCAGCACTTCCGTGAGTGGCGTCGCGGGCCACGTCACTGTCGATCCCGGCGTCGATCCGACGGCGGGCTTTTGTGAGGCTTCGCTGGCCGAGGCGACGGCTGCGACGTGGCGTGCCATCGCAACGGGTCGGATCGCTGTTGTGGCCGACGAGACCGCCATCACAGGAGCGACGTGCGGCGCAGGCTGCGGCTCCGCCGTCCGCACCAACCGTGGCGGAGGTGCGACATCATTCGACGGGGCACAGACCATGTAGAGCAGCACGGCTCCCAAGATCGGGATCATCAAGAGCTTCGACTTGCTCGGAGCGGGCTGCTTGGAAGAGGGTCGTTCAGCCATGCTGAGTCTCCACGGTTTGAGTCTCCACAGCGGCCGGCTTGGTGAGCGGTGCGAAGTAGATTCGCAGCGTCATCTCGATCGGCAACTCGGTCCCTTCGGTTCCGACGGCGTGAACTCGCAATCGAGTGACTCGGCATAGCCGAGCCGTCGTGCGGAGTCCGTCCAAGAAGCGACAGATGCCCGAGTAGTCGGCCGTGGCGTCGAGCTGAACTTCGAGGGCCGTGTGAGTCCCTTCGTTGACCGGCTCGCGCGGGTGATAGCGTTGAATTCGCAACTGACACGCGCGCGCCAGCTCGGTGATTTGGGCGAGAAACTCGGATTCGCGCGGCGTCTCGGGAATGCGTGAGATCACACGCGCAAACGTCGCTTCAAAGTTGGTCAGTTGCTCAGACACTTCGACGTGTCGCCCGTGGATTTTCTCGCCCTGAGCCAGCAAACGCCTTCCCTCGGCGATCTGATCCGACATCGTCTGATGCTGGCCTTGCATCGGCGCGACGACGAACGCAAACGTGGCATAGGCGATCGCCACAGCGACACTCAAGCCTGCCGTGTGCAGTCCGAGATTGATGTGTCGGAGCGATGCTGAAGTTGAGAGTGGCATGTCGATGGTCTCGTGTGAGTAGTCACTCGGAGCGGTCGTTTATTCCTCGCGCGGCCCAATCCGAGTCTTTCCGAGCGCTGGATAGCCGCTTAGGTGTCTGTCCGGATAGGCGAAGGTCAGACCTTCTGTAGGGTGGGCACTGCCCACCATCCACGACCGATTGTGGTGGGCAGTACCCACCCTACGGGTATCCGGACAGACACTTAGGCGAGCGGCAGGAATTGCCGTACCGCGATGTAGGCTGGGCACTCTTGCCCGTCCTACAGGGACATTTCTTCTGGCCGCTCGCCTTACTGAAACACACACTCCACCGAGAACTGGCGGCTTTCACCGGGGAGTGACACGAGGCGAATGGAGGACTTCAAAGCGACGGTCTCGAACACTCCCGCTTCGCGCAGTCCTGCCACGAAACGAGCCACGGCGAGATCGTCCACGCCGAGACCGTCGATCTTCAATTGCGCGCGATCAACCGTGCGAGTGGCTGGTGTGGCCACGTTGGATTTCGGGTCTTTGGCCAGCTCAGTCACTTTGACCACCTGCACGATTTGGGTCGGCGAAATGACCATGTCGTAGACTTGGACCTCGGGACGGTCACCGCCAATCGAACGACCAATGATGCCGAGCAACTGCACGGGCTGCTCCATCCGTTCGAGCATCGCCAACATCGACTCTCGACTGTGCAGGGTCTTCAACCGCACGAGCATCTGATCGAGTTCTTGGCGTTGCGCTCGCACTGGCTGGACCGAACTTTCGATCGCCGTCAGTCGATAGTGTTCCGATGCGACGCGCGCCGTCTGCACAATGCCGACGACAGCACTCAAGGTGACGACCACCAACCAGACGCCGCTCCACTGTCGCAACCGCAACCAGAAAAGATTGCGTCGCCGCGCAACCAACGGCATCAGATTGAGATGCTCGTTCATCGGTCCCTCATCAAACTGGCTAAGGCCAATGCGGGACCGAACGGCGCGGAGGCCGACTCGGTCATCGCTCCCGTTGTGGAAGTCGTTCCTGCCGACGAACTCTGCGGCATCGACCAGACTTCGATCGGAACCGGCATGGCCGCGCGAATGTGAGCGGCACACATTTTGAGCGCCGCCCCACCACCCATCAGGATCACGCGCGTCGGTGTTTGACCCTGCAAATGTTGGAGGAACAGCCACGTGCGACGCAGTTCTTCACCGAGCACATTCAAATACGGAGCCGAGATTTCCGCGAGGATGCCGGACATGTCCGGCGCTTCGGTACCACCCGCAGACCTGCCGAAACCATGCGCTTGCAGCAGTTGCCGACATTGATCGGCTTCGAGGTTCAGTGACTTCATCACGGCCGCCGTCAGCAACCGCAGCTCACACTCGCGCAGCACCCGCGTGAAGCAGGGACGACCCTCGACCACCACGGTCAAAGTCATCGCGCTGTCACCCCAGTCAATTACGGCGACCGGTCCACCGTGGACGGTGCCCGCCACGGCGCGGGCCATCGCGAACGGCATTCCGTCCAAGACCTGACAATCGAGTCCGCAGCGCCAGAGCTTGGCCGATATCTCCGAGGCGAACTCTTCGTCGATCCCCAACAGCGCATAAGAACGACCGCCGCGCGTCGGCATCTCGGCTTGAGTCGGCCACCCCTCAACGATCCACGACCCCGGCCCGGCCGCAGTCTCGGCCAGGAATGCGTCACGCCATTCTTGCGCTGAATTCGGCTCGTTCTCGGCGATTGGGATTTCGAGCGTGCGGAACGTCATCAGTTTCATCGACAGCGCGCAGGCGGCCGGGAGTGGCCACCAACGATTGCGCGAGGACCAGGCTCGCTGGAGAGTTCGTTCGATTTCGTCGAGGCAACGAAACGGATCGGACGGTGTGAGCGGGCTGGCATGAGGCACGACACGGCAGACGCGCGGTCGCAGCGTTCCATACCCCGCTTCCAACTGGACGATCTTGATCGAGTGACAACCGATATCGATCCCGACCCTCGTCCCGGCCGACGCCCTCTTCCGCGCGGAACGCGTTGTCGAGTGCGAAGTGTGCAGAGTCGCGGTGGACATGGGAGAACCAATCTTCGACCGAACTGTCGTGAGGAACCGACATCCTTGTCGAAGTGATCTCCGGCCCTGACCTCAGGGAAGCTTTCTCTCGGCGGCGTGTTTATCAGCCGCAATCCGTTCCAGCCGCTCCAAGCGGCCGTCCATCGTCTTCAACGTTCCGGCGATCTCCCGCAGAACTCCCTCCGAACGTTCGGAACCCGCCAGGAACGTCGTCCGTTGCGCCGTCTCACGCACTTCGGCCAAAGCCCAGTCGGAACCGCTCCGCGACTGACCGACCACATAGCCCGCAGCCACACCCGCGAGAACCAATAGTCCCCGCCAAGTCTTACCGGAATTGTTCTCGTTCATGGCTCGACCTCGCTTCAAACAGCCCTCGCTTACGCTGCGGGTTACTTCCGCTAGTGCGCTCCCGTGGTGACATCCAACAGCGGCAGCATGACGCTCATCACGACTCCACCGACGACCACGCCCATCACCACGATCACGGCCGGTTCGACCACTTTCATCGCCGACTTGATGAGTTGTTCGCCTTCTTCTTCGTAATGCGATCCGATCAGTTGCAGCACGTTGCCGAGCCGTCCTGTCCGTTCCGCAGTCGCCACCATTTGAGCCGCTCCCGGTGGAACAAACTCCGATCGTGAGACCTCGGTACTCATGCCTCGCCCGTTCGTCACTTCCCGATCCAAGTTGTCGAACAACTCCAGAAAGAGTCGATTCTTGACGGCGCTGCGACACAAACGGAGCGCGTTCAGCAGCGGCACCCCGCTCTCCAGCAACGTTCCCAACAGTCGGAAGCTACGACCGGTGAGCAACGACCGCGTCGCCTCGCGCAACAACGGCGCATGCAGCACCAAGTGGTCGAAGTATCGTCGAGCCTGTTCGGTGCGGCTGAGCTGAAACAGGCCGAACCCTACGACTGCTACGACCGCTGCCAGCCAGTGAATTTGCGACCGCAACAAGGTCGCCCCGTCGAGCAGTAGTTGCGTGAACGGCGGCGCGGGGCGCCCCATGTTCTGGAAGACCTTCGAGAACTGCGGCAGCACGAAGAACACCAACGCGCTGATCACGATCCCCGCGACCATCGTCAGCACGATCGGATACGCGATGACCGAACGGATCGCGTTCCGCATCCGAATCTCGTTTTTGATCAAGTCACACAAGCGCTGCAAGAC
>JAYVOX010000800.1:0-3136 GCA_043757695.1 Schlesneria sp. | reverse complement strand
CCAAAGTGGCTGTCGAGCGGATGCGCGAGATCGTTCAAAACGTGGAGTGACCGACAGTGGCCGAGATGTTCGACCTGTCCCGTTCGTTTCAAGTCGTGGTCCTGTCCGGCCCCAGTGGGAGCGGCAAGACGACGGTTGTCGAACGCCTGATCCGCGAGGCTCCGGTCAAGTTGGTGAAGTGCGTCTCCGCAACAACTCGTCCACCTCGAGCCGGTGAAGTTCACGGAGACGCGTACTATTTCTTGACTCCGGAGGACTTCGCGATACGACGCACTCGTGACGAGTTTCTGGAGACGGCCGAGGTGTTTGGTGCGGGATACTGGTACGGAACGTTGAAGTCCGAGATTGATCGAGCGCGGCAACTGGCGGGCTGGGCGTTCTTGGAGATTGATGTCCAAGGGGCATTACGCGTGATGGAAATCTACCCCGATTCACTCACGATCTTCCTCGAACCTCCGTCACTCGCCGTTTGCGAACAACGTCTCCGGTCGCGCGGCACGGACTCCGATGCCACCATCGAAAAACGACTGCGCAAGGTCCATGAGGAACTGCTGCTGGCGGATCGATATCGCCATCGCGTCATCAATGACGAATTGGATCGAGCGGTTGGAGCCATTTGCCAAATCCTGGCCAAACAACTCGGATCGTAGTGGGTGTTTGCTTCAGCCTTGCTTGATGTCCAGACACCCGCCACACTGTGCGACCCAACTCGCCCCCCCGATTGATGGCACGACTGTCAGTCTGTGGGGCTCTTGCCTTTTTTTGAGAGGATGCCATGCTCGACGAATTGATGGAAGAAACGATCGTGAAGAAGTGCGGCGGACGGTTTAAGCTGTCCACGCTGATTCAAAAACGCATGGTGGCGATCAACCGCGGTGCCCGTCCGCTCGTCGATATTCAGACCAAGAACCCGATGGAGGTCGTCGTTCAAGAGATCATGCAGGACAAGATTTTTCTGGACTCCTCGGGTGTTGTTAAGACTCGTCCCGATAAGAATCGGGTACGGCACTTCGACAGTGGTCCCTCGTTAGACGACATGTAATTTAAAAAACGGAACGGGTTCTGTCCCGCAGGAGATCGTGGTGACAGGGTCCCGTTCTGGTGGCTGATGCCGCGTGAACTCACTTCTGCGGTCCATTCATTTGGGATGCCCGCCATGCAAAATCGCGAAATCTTGCTGGGTGTCACGGGTGGCATCGCTGCTTACAAGGCCGCCGATTTGTGCAGCAAACTCGTGCAGCGTGGTGCTGCTGTGACCGTTGTCATGACGGAGTCTGCTCGTCAGTTCATCGGCCCGACCACGTTTGAGGCTCTCACCGGCCGCCCCGTGTCTTACGATGCGTTTCGTCCGATGGAGCACTTTCGCGGCGAACATATTGGCCTCGCTCAGCGAGCCGACCTGATGATTGTCGCCCCCGCGACGGCCAATTTTTTGGCGGAAGCAGCGGGAGGCTTCGCTCGCGACCTCTTATCGACACTCACGTTGACCATCACTTGCCCGCTGCTTCTCGCTCCGGCGATGAACTGCGACATGTGGGCGAAGAAGTCTGTCCAACGTAATGTGGCGCAGTTGCGTGATGATGGAGTCCATTTCGTCGAGCCGGGGACTGGCTGGTTGAGTTGCGGGCAGGTTGGAGCCGGTCGCATGGCCGAACCAATTGAGATCATCGAGGCCATCGCACGGTTGCTCGAAACGAATCCGGAAACAACCTCGTAGGAGGGGCACTCCTGCCCGTCCGCTCTGCAAATTTCTTCTCGTTCCGAAGTCCTCCGAGACAGCCGGACGGGCAAGAGTGCCCATCCTCCCGTAGCCTTTCTGTGGGATCGTTCCATGAAAATCCTCATCACGGCCGGGCCAACACGCGAGTATCTCGATGACGTGCGGTATCTCTCGAATGCGAGCAGCGGCCGGATGGGATTCGCGCTCGCGGAGGCCGTTCTTGCGGCGGGACATCAGGTCGTGCTGGCCTGTGGCCCGGTCGCGCTGACGCCCCCCGCGGGATGTGAAGTCCATCCAGTTGAGACGACCGACGAACTACTCGCGACGTGCAACAAGCTCTTCTCTCAATGCGATGGCGTCATCGCCACGGCTGCGGTGTGCGACTACCGTCCCAAAGAACGCTTCCAAGGCAAACTGGCCAAAAAAGGTGTGTCGCTCGAACTGGAACTCGTCGAGACTGCCGATGTCCTCGCGGACTTGGGCCGACACAAGGGATGCCGCTGGATTGTCGGGTTCGCGCTGGAGTCTGACGAGTTCGCGCACGTCAACGCCCTGCGCAAACTGAAGGAAAAGAACTGCGACGCGATCGTACTCAATCGCCCGACTGCCATCGGCTCCGAAACCAACCGCATCGAAGTGATTGATCCGGCCGGTTCCACGGTCGCGACCTTCGCCGGAACGAAGGCCGACGTGGCCAAGCAGCTTTGGGCTTGGATCGAGCGGTTTCTCATACCGATTCGAGAAGTCGTTTTGAGCGACGTGCCAATCACCATCGAGCCTGCCGATGTCCCGCACTGAATCTGATCGCGCTGATCTGCTGGCCGAAGTCGTCGCGCTCACGCGGCGTGTCGAGTTGCGAACGACCGCGCGTGACGAACCGATCGTCGCGGGTTTCCGCAGCAATGGCTGGCTCTCGATCTACTTCGGTTCCGATCCGATGTACCAGTTCGATGAGATCGGTCGGTTGCGGCGCGCGTTCGTCGGCGGGTTGCTCTTCCGCTCGCAAGGAACGACGCTCGCGCAGTTGCGTCGTGAACGGACTGAGACCGAGACCTCGTTGTTGCGGCGCGACCTCACCGAACCCGAACTGGTCGAGTTTCAACGAGCCGTGCGCGATGAGGTCGCATCGTTACGGCAGCAACTCGCGAGCGATCTGGTCGAGGTTCTGCGACAAGTCCCCGAGGACGATGCGCGCCTCCTCGACGACATCGCGGTGACACTCGAACTCGTCCTGAACTCACCCGAGTTTCTCGCTCCCGCTATCGTCCGCAAGAAGTGAAAGTGCTCCCTCATGCAGAAGCTGATCGTTGGCTGTGGCTATTTGGGTCGTCGCGTTGCTGCGGCGTGGTTGGACGCGGGGCACGAAGTCACGGCTCTCACACGTTCTCAGACCAACGCGGCGGAGTTGTCGCGACT
>JAYVOX010000799.1:0-3136 GCA_043757695.1 Schlesneria sp. | reverse complement strand
GGCTTTCAAACCGTGATCGAAACCTACTGTAGTCTTGTCGCTCCGCCGACAAGACTCTCCGTCGGCGGAGCGACGGAGCTACAGTAAAAGCCTCACTCATGACCGCGCGAGGTGTAACGCCAAAGGCTGCGCCAAAATTCCAAAGCGGCGTCGAGCCGCCACAATCCACATCTCACCATCCCGCCGGAACCTGCGGCCGCTTCGCCGCACAGTCTCTCAGCAGGTTCCTCATCTCAATAAACGTCCGTCCGTTCGGGTTGATGCAGACCACGTTCACGCCGAGGTGCTGCATCGTCAGTTCCAATTGCTTCCGATCCGAGATCACCGCCGCGCGAACTCGTTCATTCCGGTTTGCTCGACAGGCGATGATCTCGGCGTATTCGCTGAGGATCGCCACACCATCGTGTTCCGCCCTGCTGATCGAACCGATCGCGAGCGTCGCCGCCTCAACCGGTTGTCCCACGAGTTCGATCTTCCAGCCTTCCGAGTTTCGCTTCAGTCCGTCGTGCAAAGCCTTCACCGTCGGCGTGACCGATTGCACGATCAGTTGCCAGCGAGCGGCTCCCTTCGTCGTCGAGCTTCCGCCAGACGCCAGCCGGTCGATCCGGCTCCAATCCATGCGTTTTGTGTGCAACCAGTCGCGCGCCGACGGCGTGAGGATCGAACGGCGTCCGATCTTCAACGGCTGTCCGACGCGAGCGGTCTCTTCCAACAAACCGGCCGTGATGACCGAGGCGGTCAGTTCGATGGCCACAGATTTCTCGACCGTCATTATCTTTGGTGTGGACTTCGGCGACTCAATCACAGGGCGCACCGACGCGGGCTGAAGCTGAGCCAGCACGTTCGACACGATCCGTTCGATGAGGGCCTGATCCACTGGTTGTCTCTTCGTAGGACGGGCACTCTTGCCCGTCGTGCATTTCCAAGCAGACGGGCAAGAGTGCCCATCCTACTTTTGTCTGTCAGTCCACAATCCCCAACACATGCCACCGAGCCGGTGTCGTATCCGCCCCCACCATCTCCCGCGCCGTCTTGCCATCCGACGAGATGATGACCGTGTCTCCCTTGCCTCCGCCCTGATTGTCGATCACCAACTGAGGTGCCCCGTCCGCCCCGCCCTTCGGATCGAGCGGCTGCACCAATAGCATCCGCCACCCAACCAAAGTCGGATGTTTCACTGTCGAAGTTGCACGGCCGATCACTTTTGCGAACTGCATGACATCACCGAAAACCAGTCAGGAGGACAGACCACGAATCTCACGAATCCGCACGAATCAAGAATTGAAATTCATGGCGTTGGTCTTTTCTTCATTCGTGCGGATTCGTGAGATTCGTGGTTCAAAACTCTTCTCTTCAAATCACTCGCAGGTCATCGACCAGCACGCACCGTCGTTGTCTTGTGAACGTCATTGGGTTCGTCACCCCTTCACCGGTGGGCGTCGCAATGCTGAAGCTGAGGTAGCCTTCGCCGCCGAGACCCAAGCCCGCCATCGACGGGCCGTTTTTGACGAACAGCGTCGTGTCCATGTCACGGCCCATGCGAGTCATGTGGCGGACGTTGCGACTGTGAATGAGGCTCGTGTGGCGGAAGCCGTGTTCAAACTCCAAGGCCAGTTCGACACCGTGAGCGAAGTGTTTGCAACGCACGAACGGGACGAATGGCATCATTTGTTCTTCGGGGACGAACGGATTGGACGTGTCGGTCTCACCAAATAGCAGTTGCGTTCCGGCAGGGACGCGGACGCCGATCATCTCGGCCAGCTTCGACGCATCGAGTCCAACCAGTTCTCGGTTGAGGTGATAGTGATCGCCCGGCTTCGTCGGCGGAGTGAACGCCAGTTTGGTCAGAGCGTCGATCTCGCGAGCGTTCAATCGGTATGCCCCGTGACGCGGCAGCGTGTCCATGAGTTGATCGAAGATCGCCTCGACGGCGAAGACTTCCTTCTCACCGATGCAGAGGAGGTTGTTGTCGTAGGCGGCTCCCTTCACGATGGAGGCAGCGGTGTTTTCGAGGCACGCGGTTTCGTCAACGACCACGGGCGGGTTGCCCGGTCCGGCGACGATGGCTTTCTTGCGGCTCTCCATCGCGGCGCGAGCGACCGCCGGGCCACCCGTCACACACAACAGTTTGACTTGGCGATGACCGAAGATCGTGGCGGCGGTTTCGAGCGACGGCTTCTCGACGATCGTGATGAGGTTCTCAAGTCCGGTCGCTTTGAAGATCGCCTTGTTGAACCGGCGAACCCCTTCGCAGGCGATGCGAGCACCGCTCGGATGCGGGTTCACGACGAGCGTGTTTCCCCCCGCGACCATGTTGATCACGTTACCCGCCAGCGTCGGCAGCGAATGCGTGACGGGAGTGATCGCACCGATGACGCCAAACGGCGCGTACTCGGTGATGCTCAACCCGTGATCGCCACTCACCGCATCGGTGCGCATGAACTCAACACCGGGGACGAGCTTGATGATCTTGAGCTTCTCGATCTTGTGATCGAGCCGTCCGATCTTGGTCTCTTGGAATTCGGCCGTGCCAAGTTCTTCCGCCTGCGTGTCGCAGATCTGACGCACGCACTCGATGGCCTGCGACCGCGAAGCCAGTGGCGAGTCGCTCAGCTTCTTGAACCCGTCGTTCGCAGCGGCAATGGCCTGATCGGCCGATTGGAACACGCCCCAATCCCCGTCTCGCTGCGGAGCGGCACCCGACTTTGGAGCCTTCCCCAACTGGGCGAGTACTTCCTGAACAACCTGACGAATGGCTTCGGCATTGGCTTGCATGGTGTCTGGTCTCGATGAATGTTGTTGGCTGTTGTCTTCGGGCGTCGGCCCGTATTTGATTTTCTGAGCGGGGCGGCGTCAGCCCCCCGGTTCTTCGATTATTGAGCGTTGTCTAATCTTGAATACTCTCCGTGATCCGAACCGGAGGGCTAACGCCACTCCGCTCAGACATAGACGAAGAACCGAACCGGGGGGCTGACGCCACCCCGCTCGGAGTTGATTCCGTCTCAATTCAAATTCCGCTTCATCTCTTCGGCCCAACTTTCCTGACTCTACCGGATTGCAGGTGTGTGAATGCCGCCCGTATTTGCCCCACCGGGCAACGCCGTTAACCATTTTTACAATCCATTGGCAAATAGCG
>JAYVOX010000798.1:0-3136 GCA_043757695.1 Schlesneria sp. | reverse complement strand
CACTCACCTTCCGCCTGAAATACGCCGACGGCCAAACGGAAGACCACATCACCCGCAACGGAGAAGTCTGGGCCGACTACATCCGCAAAGTCGATGTCCCCCAAAGCAAGTTCGCCTACCAACTGCGCGGCCAACAAATCCGCTACTTCACCATCACGCCAAAGCGCCCCGAAAAGATCGAAACCATCGAACTCATCAAAGGCAACGACGTGACATCGCCGGTCATCATGGCGATTACAGTGGAAGGGCCGTGAGCGGGCGAGTCACCTCGACGTAGGGTGCGTGGAGTCTTCGGAACGCACCATCAACCAACGTCGTGAAGAATGGTGCGTTCCGAAGACACCACGCACCCTACGTTGCTGCCAGGCGATACACTCGCCCGGCAATGTGAGTACCGGTCATTCGATGAGATCGCGGTTGACAGCCGCCCATTTGTGAGGACGAGACGCACCATGAGTACGTTGCTTGAACGAGGGACCATCACACCCGACGAACTGCTGGAGCTGAGCGACTCCAAGCGGTACGAATTGGTGGACGGTCAATTGGAAGAAAAGGAAGTGTCGTACCTTTCGAGTCTGATCGGAATTGAAGTCGCATTTCAATTGAGGCGTTTTTTGGACGTTCACCCGCTGGGAACGGTGACAGGTTCCGACGCAAGCTTTCAGTGTTTCGAGGACGAACCGTTGCAAGTCCGCCGCCCCGATGTCGCGTTCCTCGCGCAGGGGCGATTGCCAATCGAGGAGTTGGCGCGCGGGCATGTCACTGTCGCGCCGGACCTGGCCGTGGAAGTCGTGTCGCCGAACGATTACGTCTACGAGTTGAATAAGAAGGTCCAAGAATATCTGAGAGCGGGAGTCAGGCTGGTCTGGGTGATTGATCCGGAGAACCGAACACTCGTCGTCCACCGCGCAAATCGAACGCTCGCCGAGTTCCAGCCAGAAGACGAACTGACCGGCGAAGATGTGATCCCCGGATTTCGGTGCCTCGTGAAAGACTTCTTCAAACCGCTCGACCACTTGGCAAAACCGCCCACCCCGTGAACGACTCGACGTTCCCGACAGCAGCGGCAAGCTCCCTCACCAAAAATTCGCCTACCGTCTGCGAGGCCAGCAAATCCGCTACCTCACCGTCACACCGAAGCGTCCCGACAAGATCGAGATCATCAAAGGCAACGACGTGACCTCGCCGGTCGTGATGGCCATCACGGTCGAAGGGCCGTGACTGATATGGAAATGGTGTAGGAGGCGTGGACTTCCCAGAATGGACCTCGGCAATGCCAAGCATGTTGTGACCCGAAGTCTCTACGCACCGTATGTATGTCGTTATGCCATCGCAGCAACGATGTTGAGAATCGTCTGTCCAACTTGATAAGTGTCACCTATCTCGTAAATTGACGTGCGGCTTCAATCCGCAGTAGCAGAAAACCATGACTTTTCTTCAACTCACTTCGACTGCGGTTCGGCATTTCGCACGTTCACTGCCGCGACTATTCAGTTGTTGTCAGGTTTTACTGGCTGTTGTGATTCTGGCAGCCCCTGGCGCGAGTTTGCTTGAACGTCAGGAAGTTGAGTCGTCCGAATCCTCGGTTCCGATCGAGGAAAGCGAGGGTTGCTCCGAGTATCTCGCAATGGACCGGCGTGCTCCGGCTCGTCGCGAGCTGAAGCGAACGACCGATGCGTTTGTGTTGAAGCGGCTCACCGATGTCCGTGCCCGTTTCCACAAATCCAACTCGCGACCGGGACCGTTTGTTTCCGGTCACTGTCTGGCCAACGGCCTCCGGACCCCGCTGCGGTGTTAAGCAGCCAACGGTTTGCGGGCTGCCCGCGTGTCCTGAGTTGTTGACATCGGTGATGTCGCTGCGCGTGGCCGTGTTGGGCGACCGGTTGGTGGATCGGCTCTGATGCCTTGTCTTGGGGCGAGGGTCTTCGTGCCCGCGAACCACCATCTCTCGATGACGCAGGATTTGCCTCATGGTTGCGGTGCGCGACCATGAGGGATTTCCATCCATTGCCGTGAGTTGTGTTTGGTCAGGTCAAACGTTTGTGACACCTTCCGATGTCGCGCTCCATCGTTGTGGCACCCTCGCTCTCCAAGCTTGCCTCGGGAGACATCCCCGTCAGGCATTGCGTTCTCGGGAGCGAGGGTCCGACTTTGAAATCTATTTTCATCATCGGTCAATCTGGAGGAAATTGTGACAGACACCAAGTTGTTTTCGGCAGCGACTCTCCCCCGCGATCTCGTGGCCGGGTTAGTTGTGTTTCTCGTGGCGTTGCCATTGTGTTTGGGAGTGGCATTGGCGTGCAACGCGCCGTTGTTCTCGGGGCTGTTGGCTGGGATTATCGGCGGAATTCTGGTCGGCAGCTTGAGCCAGTCGCATACGAGTGTCAGCGGGCCGGCCGCCGGGTTGACGGCCGTTGTGGCGGCTCAAATCGTGGCGTTGGGATCGTTCCAGGCATTTCTGCTGGCCGTTGTCGTGGCGGGCTTGATCCAGATTGTGATGGGTCTCGCACGAGTTGGATTCATCGCGGCGTTCTTTCCCTCCAGCATCATCAAGGGATTGCTGGCCGCGATTGGCGTGATCCTGATTTTGAAACAGATCCCTCACGTTCTGGGACGCGACACCGACCCGGAGGGGGACATGGCTTTCCTGCAACCCGACCATCAGAACACGTTTTCGGAGTTCGGCGAGTTGTTCAATGGCCTGCATCTCGGGGCCGCCACGATTGGCCTGCTGTCGATTGTGTTGCTGGTCGTGTGGGATCGATGCAAGCCGCTGAAGAGATCGGCCATCCCCGCACCGCTCGTCGTGGTGGCATTGGGGATCGGACTCAGTCTGTTTTTTCGGCAGCTCGGCGGACAATGGCTCATCGAGGCGAGTCATCTCGTTCAGGTGCCGGTGGCGGACAGCTTCAGCGGGTTCCTCGGGTTCCTACAGTGGCCTGATTTTTCTCAATGGACCAATCCGGCGATCTACACAGCAGGCGTGACGATTGCCCTCGTCGCTTCGCTGGAGACGCTGCTCAATTTGGAAGCCATTGACCGACTGGACCCGCAGCAACGCACCTCGCCCCCCAACCGGGAACTGCTGGCGCAGGGGGTTGGAAACGTGATCGTCGGTCTGATTGGTGGAATTCCA
>JAYVOX010000797.1:0-3141 GCA_043757695.1 Schlesneria sp. | reverse complement strand
GGTGTCTGTCCGGATACCCGTAGGGTGGGCACTGCCCACCACAATCGGTCGTTGATGGTGGGCAGTGCCCACCCTACGGAAGGTATGGCCTTCGACTTTCCTGACAGACACCTAGGTCATCAGATTGATACCGCCAGTTGTTGATGCGCCGGTCCTAAGTTGCCGAGGACGGGCAAGAACGCCCATCCTCCATTGAAGTCAGACAACTCCTGTCGCTCGCCGCTACTTCTCGATGCGGTAGAGGTGCGTGTTGGTTCTGAGCAGCAGCGACTCATCGAAGACGGCGGGGGAGGCCATGTGGCGACCCTCGAGCGTGTTCACGGCGACCTCGTCGTACTCCTTGCCGGGGCGGATGACGGTCGTCTTCCCTTCTTGATTGCCGAAGTAAATCTTGTCGTCGGCATAGAGGGGCGACGCCGAATAGTTGCCCGCGATCCGCTTGCTCCAGACGACTTCGCCCGTCTTCGTGTCCGCACTCGACGCGACACCCTGGTCGGTGACGTAGTAAATCTGATCGCCCACCACGACGGGCGATGGCATCGCGGGAACTTGCTTCGCGATGCGCCACGCGATGTGACTGTCGGTGATGTCCCCTTCGCCACCGAGCCTGATCGCGACGAGCTGCGGCTGCATAAAACCGGTGCAGATGCAGACGAGATCACCCGCGATCACCGGAGCCGGAACGTTCGAGAAGCCTTCGCCGTGACGAACCTTCCAAATCTCTGCACCCGTTTTGGGATCGTAGGAGACGACCCATTGTGCTCCCGGCACGATGACTTGATCGCGACCGGCCGCATGGACGGACAAGGGTGATGCGAACGCCTTGTGGAAGTCGCCGACGAAGCCTTTCATTTTGGGCCGCTTCGTTTTCCAGACCTGATCACCGGTCAGTTTGCTCAACCCGACCACGTACTGCTGATCGGTTCCATCGCACGGCACGAACAGCACGTCGCCGGACACGACTGGCGAGCTACCCGCACCGACGGCATGTTCCGAGGGAAGTTTGGCCTTCCACTTGACCTCGCCCGTGTAAGTGTCGAGGCACGCGGTGCCGAGTTCACCGAAGTGACATAGCAGCAGATTGCCATCGAGGATCGGCGTCGGTGAGGCGTAGCTGTTGAGCGAATGCACGGGCGGCGGGTTCTTGGCCTGAAAGAGTTCGACGTTGCTCAGCACCTTGCCGGTCGCGGCGTCGAGGCTGACCGCGCGGAACGTTACCGATCCCACGAGGCTCAACTGCTTCGCCATCGGGTTGCCCGCGAGCTTGGCTTTGGCCTGCTCCAATTCCTCGCCGGTCAGCGGTTGTTCGACAGCGGTCGTCATCCAAATCGTCTTGTCGGCGAAGACGGGCGACGACCAGCCTCGACCTGGAATCTCGGTCTTCCAGCGCACGTTCTCGGTCTCGCTCCATGTCGAAGGGAGGTTCTTCGCGTCGGCGTGACCTTGCCCATCGGGGCCACGAAACTGCCGCCATTCGGCCGCGTGTGAGAGTGAGTTCATCCCCAGCGCAGCCAGTGCAGCGAGGACGATCAGGTGGGAAAGTGTTCGCATGAGGTTCTCGATGAGTGAATGAGCAGGCCCGTTGTTGGAACTGTTGGAATGGGTGGGATTCCCAGCGGAGTAAGCGGTATGTCTTCGTGCGAGAGATTGTCGTGACCACGCGAGTTTCTCAAGCGAGTCTGATCGGAGAGTTGCGCCTGGCTTCAACCTTGGTCCGGCGTTGCATCCGTGCGGTCACTGTTTTGAGGCCAGAGGGAATAGCACGGATGGCAGGGCCGGAGCACGGATGAAGAAAGAGGAGGGTGAGATGGACGAACAAGCTCCTGAGGGTCGTAGGGTGGGTCGAGTCTTCGAGGCCCACCGGAAGTCAATGGCGTTCATGGTGGGCCTCGAAGACTCGACCCACCCTACGGTCTCGATCCATCCGGCGCTCGGCCATTCCTCACCAGCGTTCGACCGGTCCGTTCGGAACTTTGATGAGGGCGGTGGCAATCGGTGTGCGGCGTTCGCCGTGACGGTCGCGAATTTCGGCGATGATCGCGTCGAACTCGGGGATGGTCTCGAAGAGTCGCAGTCGTTGTTCGAGGTCTTCCGGAACGCCGAGCTTCGCGCCGTACCACGCGGCGAACTTGCGGAACAACCAGCAGCTTCGTTCGGCATGTTGCTCAGTCATCAGATGGAAGTGACGGGCGAGAAAATCGACCTGCTCATCGGGAGTCGGCTCGCGCGGGACTCGACGGGCGGCGAGGTCACTCAGTTTCCGAAACAACCACGGATCGAGCATCGCGCCGCGACCCATCGCGACGGCAGCACAACCGGTGAAGCGTCTCATGTGAAGTGCGTCCTCGACGGTGCGCACGTCGCCGTTGCCAATGACCGGAATGCGCGCGACCGCCGCGACCGTCGCCGCGATGCCGTCGAGATCGACAGTTCCCTGAAAGCCCTGTGCTCGCGTGCGACCATGAATCGTGATCGCCGCCACTCCCGAATTTTCAAACCGGCGAGCCAACTGCGGTGAGGCAATGCTGTCGCGATCCCAACCGAGACGCATCTTCACTGTGACCGGGATGCTCACGGCGGAGACGACTCGTTCGACGAGACGACTCGCCCCGTCCGCATCGCATAGCAACCGCGCTCCACCCCCTTGCCCGTTCACCTTGGCCATCGGGCAACCCATGTTGAGATCGACGCCCGCGTACCCGTGAGCCTCCAACCACACGGCCGCTCGAACCAGATGCTCTTCGTTCCCGCTGAAGATTTGCACCGAGAGTGGCCGGTCCACAAAGTCGGTCTCGATCAGATCGAGCGAGTGCGGGTTGCCAGAAACGAGCTGCGTGGCATGAACGAGATCGGTCGTCGCGAGGCCCAGTCCGCCAAGTTCTCGCAACGCACGGCGAAACGCCAAATGCGTGTACCCCGCCAGCGGAGCGAGACAGTAGCGCGACGGAATGAGCCGCTCACCAATGGTGAAGGGGGACTCATCGGCAGCGGTCGTGCAATTGGCGGAAGCGGTCGAGAGCATGATGGCGTTCGTATGTATCCCCCACGCGGCCCAGAGTGAGGCTTTCAAACCGTGATCGAAACCTACTGTAGTCTTGTCGCTCCGCCGACAAGACTCTCCGTCGGCGGAGCGACGGAGCT
>JAYVOX010000796.1:0-11723 GCA_043757695.1 Schlesneria sp. | reverse complement strand
GCCGTCAGGCTGCGGGTTCTTAATCGCCGCAGGAAACCCGTGGCCTTACGGCACACGGCTCGCCTGAAACATCTCACTTTTGGCCGCGTGAGGTATATTCAACCCAAGAGCCGGAGGACTTACGTCCACCGCTCAGAAAGGCTCAGTTTGGGCCGCGCGAGGTATAACGGCCTGTTGAATCACTCGTGATGAAGAGTCGTATCCTGATGGTGTTCTCAGCAAAGCAGGGACAGGCAAATCCCGGTATCTGGTTCGTAATGACCGACCATGACCGTTTCCACAAGTAGTCTGTTTAGTCCGTCCGTTCAAGAAACAAGAAAGAGGTGCCTCGATGAAAGTCTGTGTGTTCGTTGGTTTCAGTCTCAGCTTCGCCTTCGCCGTAGCTGCGGCCGAGTTCCCCATCGATAAGTTGGATGACTCCGGGTTTGAAGTGGTGCTGGATGGCAAGTCCCTCAAGGGCTGGCATGTCAGCACTCAGACCGGACACAGCGGTGCCAGCATGCACACGAGTGGCGGGAAGTGGGTGCTGGAAGAAGGAGCAGTCGTGGGGAGCCAAGATATTCCGGGCAATGGTGGGATCATTTTGACGGATCGGCAGTTCGGAAACTTTGAAGTGATCGTCGAGATGAAGAACGACTACGGACCCGACAGCGGCCTCTTTTTGCGGAGCAATGAGCGAGGGCAGGCTTATCAGTACATGGTTGACTACCACGACAATGGGAACTTGGCCGGCATCTACGGCGAGGGACTGTCGGGCGGGATTCATCACCGCAACTTCGACTTTACCGGTGAGGTGACGAAGATCGCAACCAAGGAATCACTGATCCCGTGCCCGATCAAACCGGAAGACTGGCCCGCCTTCTGGAAGCATGGGCAATGGAATGAACTGCGAGCACGGATCGACGGCAACCCGCCGAAGATCACCACGTGGGTGAATAAGGTCCGCTTCATGGAATTCACGGACACGGAGAAACGTCACCCCGACGCAGGGAGCATCGCCTTACAAGTTCATGGCGGCGGCAACTTCACGAAACAGTTCGTCCGGTATCGAAACGTCCGCGTGAAGGCGTTGAAGTGAGGCGATCGGCCGGAATTGTCTTAACTCCCCGTAGGATGGGCACTCTTGCCCGTCCGGCTTCAAAACGGAAAGCAGGACGGGCAAGAGTGCCCATCCTACGAGGAGATTTCTTTCTGTCGCGCGCCCAAGGCGAGGTTCGCGATTCACGCCAAGCCGCACCGTGAGTTTCACGATGAGATAGACTTGGAGAGTTCGATGCGTGGCGAGGCTTGATCCGAGCGGACCAGTCGGAACTGCTGGAAGGGGATTGGTCGGGAAGTTGAAGCGGACTGAGAGACTCCACGAATTGTTCATGGAATCACCGATCAACTGCCGTAATAATGCTCAGCCGTTGGTCAGAACGGATTTCCGGCCCCTCCCGCCTGTTGAGGCTTTCGGTTACCGAGTGCATGGGAAACCGAAAGCCACTCACTGGACGACTCCGCTCGCAGACATGTCTCGCCCGGACCAACCACTTTCTCGCTGCTCTGTTCCACTCCGGTGGAATCTGTTCCACGTTCCGATGGTTCCCGTTAAGGGCCGTCGTTTCGTGCATGCAGCGGCGTGTTTCTTCTCGCGGCCCCTCGCTCACGCTTCGGGTTACTTTGCTCAGGCATCGGGTTACTTCACTCGCGCTGGAAGTGACTGGGGCGCGAAGTGGCGTTGTGTTCGAGGTCGTTTTTCTGCCGAGCGAGTTCGTCGCGACGCCTTGTGCCAAGTACGGATGCCGATCACTGGTCTCGTTCGAGTTGCAGGTCACCACACATGCGGATTCTAAAAGTTCTCGCTCTGCGAGGCCCCAACATTTGGTCGCGGCACACGGTTCTGGAAGCGTGGGTCGAGCTTGGCCCCCTCAAAGACACTTCGTCGGCGAACTTCCCCGGTTTTAATGACCGACTGATGAAGTGGTTGCCGTCGATGATCGAGCATCGGTGCAGCGTGGGGGAACGAGGCGGCTTCTTTCAGCGACTCCGCTGGGGAACGTATCTCGCACATACCCTCGAACACACAACTCTGGAGTTGGAGACGCTGGCGGGAACGCCGGTCGGTTACGGTCGGGCACGGGAGACATCTCAAGAGGGATTGTTCAAGGTCGCCATTCGCTACCACGAGGAAACGCTGGGGCGAGCGTGCCTCGACACGGCTCGTGATCTGTTGGTTGCCGCCGTATTCGACTTGCCGTTTGAAATCGAAGGGCATCTGAAGCGGTTGCGAGAATTGGCGGATCGAGTCTGTCTCGGCCCCAGCACCATGGCGATTGTCGAAGCCGCGAAGCTGCGCAACATTCCCATGCGACGGCTGAATACCGGCAGCCTTGTCCAGCTAGGCCAGGGAGCGAAGCAACGCCGCATTTGGACCGCCGAGACCGAGTTCACGAGTGCCATCGCCGAGTCGATCGCGCAGGATAAGCAGCTCACGAAAACAATGCTGATGGCATCGGGCATTCCGGTTCCTGAAGGGCGCGATGTCAGTAGTCCCGAAGACGCTTGGGAAGCGGCAAAAGAGATCGGGAAGCCGGTGGTCGTCAAGCCGGTGGATGCCAATCACGGACGCGGCGTCTTCATGGACCTGACGGACGAGATGCAGATCAAGACGGCGTACACGGAAGCGTTGAAAGAAGGATCGGGTGTCATTGTCGAGCGGTTTGCTCACGGGAGCGAGCATCGACTGTTCGTCGTTGGCAAGAAGCTGATCGCTGTGGCGGCCGGTGACGCGGCGGCTGTGATCGGTGACGGAGAGCACACGGTTCGAGAGTTGATCGAGTTGCAGGTGAACTCCGATCCGCGACGTGGCGACGATGAGTCGAAGCCGCTCTGCACCGTTCTGATCAGCCCGTTGACGGTTATGGAACTCGAACGTCAGGGCTACAAACCGGAATCGGTGCCGGCTCATGGCGTGAAGGTCATCGTCCGCCGTAACGACAACCTGTCGCGCGATGTCACCGACTTCGTGCATCCTTCGATCGCGGAACACGCGGTGATGGCGGCTCAGGCGGTCGGGCTGGATGTCGCCGGAATCGACATGGTGGTGGAAGATGTCTCGCGACCGCTGGAAGAACAGGGTGGCGTGATCGTCGAGGTCAACGCCGGGCCGGGGTTGCTGATGCACCTCAAGCCGCGCACCGGCAAGCCACGACCGGTGGGTGAGGCCATCGTCGAGCACCTGTTTCCAGACCTGAACGACAACGGTCGCATTCCGGTTGTCGCGGTCACGGGGACCAACGGCAAGACAACCTGCACGCGCATGGTTACGTCGATTCTAAAGGCGGCGGGGCACTATGTCGGCACGACGTGCAGCGATGGAGTCACCGTCGATGGGCGAGTCATCGACCAAGGTGATTGTGCCGGACCACGCAGCGCAAAGAACGTCTTATTGAACCCCTTGGTCACGGCGGCCGTATTTGAGGCAGCTCGCGGCGGCATCTTGCGTGAGGGACTCGGCGTCGATAAGTGCGACGTGGCAATCGTCACCAACATTGGTGAAGGCGATCATCTCGGTAAGTCGTTCATCGACTCGCCAGAAGAGATGTTCAAGGTGAAACGAACGCCCGTTGATGTCGTGCTGCCGACCGGAATGGCGGTTCTCAATGCGACAGATCCGCTGGTCGTCAACATGGCCGAACTCTCGGCAGGCGGTGTGACCTTCTTCGCCCGCGATGCCGATCATCCCGTGATCCAATCTCACCGCGCGGCGGGGTTGAGAACGGTGGTCGTGCGCGACCGCAAAGTCATGCTGTGCGAGGGAACTCAAGAAACGATGTTGATCGCGGTGGACGATCTCCCTTGCACGCACGCCGGGCGTGTCGGGTTCCAGATCGAGAACGTCCTCGCCGCCGCCGCCGCCGGTTGGGGCCTGGGGGTCGCGCCATCACAAATCGCCAGCGGACTTCAATCATTTCAAGGAAACTTGTTCGACAATCCAGCGCGGTTCAACGTGCTAGAGTCGGCAGACAGAACAATCGTCGTCACAGACGGCCGCAACCAGTCGGCACTCGCCGCATTGATTGAGGCCATCGACAACTTTCCACACGAGCGACGTACGGTCGTCTACTCGGCCGAAGAAGACCGACGCGACAGGGATATTTCCAGTCAAGGCGCGTTGCTGGGTCAAGCGTTCGATCGAGTCCTCTTGTGTGAGATCGAGAACGGCGTAGATCGACCTGTCGGCGAGGTGACTCGAATTTTGCGAGCTGGAATCGAAGCGACCGGTGTTGAGGGTGCGGCTCGCACGCAACGGATCTATGAAATTCGCGATTGGACGATGGCGGTGGACACCGCGTGGGGCGAACTGGGACGGGGAGAGATGCTGGTGATTCAGACGTGTACGGTGCCGAGGACCGTGCGAAAACTGCAATCGTTATTGGGGCTGGAACCGCCGGAGGCGGTGGTGAGTTGAGGGCCTTGTTGGTCTGGTTGAAGGCGGCGCATAAATCACTGGCGGCATCACCCGGCTCACCAATTCCTGATCGTGATTGATACGCCGGTCCTGATCCGACAGTCTCCTGATGGCGTGTTGTCTGCGGCATGGCGATTGCTAACAGTCAAAACTTTCAGTGGGTTCACAGACGTGGGCCGTGAGAATAAAGGACCGCCTCGAAGGACTCCCCCTGGTGGAGGGTGCTCGCAGGATGAGGTTGGCAACGAAACAGGTTGCCAGCCAAGAGCAGCGACAACCGCACGGTTTGTCGGAGTCAGCTCGGGTGGTTGAGAACAGGAATCGAAGGACAACTTCATTATGGACATGGGCACGACGCGAGCTTTGCGTGGTCCAAACATTTGGTCGCAGGCGACAGTTCTTGAAACGACTGTCGATCTCACGCGACATCTTCAACTCACGCCGAACGATGTCGATGTCGTTCGCGGCCGAGCCGGGCGAATGCTGGCGGGAGTCGTTGCGCCCTTGCCATCCAGCGTGCATCCGGGAGCCAGCCACTCTCCGCGACTCATTCTCTCCGAGTTGCTCGTGCGAACGGCGCTCGAACTTCAGACTCAAGCCGGTTCGCCCGTGAACCTCGGCCGTGTCGCTGAGACCAAAGAAGCCGGGCAGTACAAGTGCGTCGTCCAGTACCGCGAAGAGCCGGTCGGACGATTGGCGTTGGACGTGGCGGCCGACTTGGTGCGAGCGGCACTCGACGGCAGACCGTTCGATGTCGTGGCGAAGTTGGGCGAGATTCGGAGCCTCGATCAACAGATTCGTCTCGGCCCCAGCACCGGTTCGATCGTGCGAGCGGCGATTGCCCGAGGAATCCCGGCGCGCCGTCTGAATGATCGCAGTTTGGTGCAACTTGGATACGGTTCTCGCCAGCATCGCATTCTGGCGGCGGAGACCGACAAGACCTCGGCCGTCGCCGAGGCGATCGTTCAAGACAAGGAACTTACGAAGAACCTGCTTGCCGCGATTGGCGTCCCGGTGCCGAAAGGTCGGCCGATCACGAGCGGTGAAGATGCGTGGGAGGCCGCTCAGGAAATCGGCGTCCCCGTCGTCATCAAGCCGCAGGACGGAAATCAGGGGCGCGGCGTCGCGGTCAACCTTAATACTCGCGAACAAGTCATTGCCGCGTATGCTGCCGCTAAGGAAGAGGGGAGCGAGATCATCTGCGAGAAGTTCGCTCACGGCGCGGACTATCGGCTGCTGGTCATTGGCTACAAGTTGGTGGCGGCGGCTCGACGTGAGCCTCCTCAAGTGACGGGCGACGGGCGGAACTCGATTACGCAACTCGTCGAAGAGGCGAATAAAGACCCTCGACGTGGCGAAGACCACGCGACATCGCTCAGTAAGTTTCGGCTCGATGAAATCGCCAAAGGAGTTCTCGCTGAACAGGGCCTGACGGTCGAGTCGGTTCCCGCCGCAGGACAAGTCGTGCTGATCCGCCGTAACGCGAATCTCAGTACCGGCGGTTCGGCGACCGATGTCACGGACCTCGTTCATCCGGAAGTGGCGGCGCGCATCGTCGAAGGTGTCCGGATGGTGGGCCTCGACATCGCGGGGGTCGATGTGGTCGCGATGGACATCAGCCGACCACTCGAACAACAGGGCGGTGTGATCGTGGAGATCAACGCCGCACCCGG
Source organism: Schlesneria sp. (assembly GCA_043757695.1). Lineage (GTDB taxonomy): Bacteria > Planctomycetota > Planctomycetia > Planctomycetales > Planctomycetaceae > Schlesneria. Next base: position 5,597 of record JAYVOX010000796.1, on the reverse strand, counting down.
TCTGCGAATGCACCTCGAACCGTCTTATGGCAAAGGCCGTCCGGTCGGCGAAGCGATCGTCGGCACGATGTTCGGTGAGGGCGATGACGGTCGCATTCCGACTGTCTCTGTCACCGGGACAAACGGCAAGACGACGACGACGCGCTTGATCGCTCACCTGCTGCGTTGCACGGGCAAGCGGGTTGGCATGACCTGCACCGACGGCGTGTACATCAACGACCGACGGATCGACACGGGAGATTGCAGCGGGCCGAAGAGTGCTCGCACCGTGTTGGCCAATCCCGTTGTCGAGGCTGCTGTGCTGGAGACAGCTCGCGGTGGCATTCTTCGCGAAGGCTTGGGCTTCGATCTCTGCAACACCGCCGTCGTGACGAACATTGCCGACGGCGACCATCTCGGCTTGAACGGCATCGACACGCCGGAGCAACTTGCTCGCGTGAAGCGTGTGACCGTCGAAGCAGTCGCGCCGCATGGCTACGCGGTCCTCAATGCCGAAGACCCGCTCACCGCCGCGATGGCCGACTACTGTCCTGGCAAAGTGCTGTTCTTCGCGAAGACGCCCGATCATCCGGTCCTTGCCGCGCATCGTGCCAAAGGGGGCAAGGTCGTCTATGTGCAGAACAACTGCATCATGGCGGCGGAAGGTTCATGGGACGCGCGCATCGCGCTGCTCGATGCGGTCCCGCTGACGTTTGGCGGACTGATCGGCTTCCAAGTGGAGAACGTCATGGCCGCCGCTGCCGCCGGTTGGACGCTCGGCATCCCCTTCGAGATGATTCGCCACTCGCTCGAAACATTCGTCAACGACCCGCAAAAGGTTCCCGCTCGATTCAACGTCGTGCAGTTCCGTGGTTCGACGATCGTGATCGACTACGGACACAACTCGGCCGCGCTGGTCGCTCTCTGCGATGCCTTCGACCGGATGCCGCACGAACGCCGGGTCATCATGTACACGGCGGCAGGAGATCGTCGCGATGAAGACATCATTCAACAGGGCGAACTGATCGCCAACGGCTTCGATGAGATGGTGATCTACGAAGACAAATGCACGCGAGGCCGAGCCGATGGCGAGGTAATTCGTCTGATGCGACAAGGCTTGGCCGTCGGCCAACGGCTCCTCCCCGAGAACATCCACGAGACGCGCGGCGAAATGCTGGCGATCGAACTGACCCTGCGAAAGATGCGTCAGGGAGACCTCGTGTTGATCCAAGCCGACCAAGTGGAAGAGGCCATCCAATTCGTGCAGCAGATGCTCCCCAAGTTGGCCAGCGAACATCTGGTCGCCGAGCATCATCAAGCCAGTGAGCGGTAAACGCTGCGTCGTGGTCGATGCATTGCCAGCCCGCACCTCATCAATCTGAACAGCAGCGCCCGGTGACACCTCGCCGGGCGTTGGCGTTTATTCAAACCGATGAATTCGTCCAATTGCTGCCTCGCGCATCGGACGTTAGCATCTAGCCCGCTGCTCTTGGGTAAGTGGTTATCCGCCTTTAAACAACCATTTCACCCCTCAGCCTTCCCTGACTGCACCCCATCGGACACTGTGGCCGTGGCCTTTTTGAAAGTCACCAAAGGATCGTCTGCCGGACAGGTGTTGGCCTTGTCGGGCGAACGCACGATCTTGGGGCGTCACCCCAGTTGTCAGATCGTCTTGGACAATGGCTCCGTCAGCAGGCAGCACGCACTGATTATTGAAACATCCGGCTCGCACTTCGTCGAGGACTTGCACAGTCGCAACGGGACTCAAGTGAACGGCACCTCGATCCGCGGTCGGACGGAATTGACTGACGGCGATGAACTGCAAGTATGCGATTACTCGTTCCTGTTCATGCGTCAGACCGAGCGAGCGGCCTCCGCACCCGTTGCTGGCCAAGCTTCGCTGAGCAAATCTGCCGTCCCGCTGGTCAACAGCCTGCGAGAAACGTTGGATGAGGATGACGAGGATGACGCCGCTCAAACGGGGGCACAGCCATCCGTCAACAAGCTGTCGGATAGCTCGTCGGTCATTGCCGCGATCGCGGCTGGCTCGTCGGCGCGGGGTCTCCGCTTGAATGTTCGGCCCGAAGCGAAGCTGCGGGCCGTTCTCGAAATCAGTGCGGCGCTCGGTCGCCTGCTCAAGCTCGGTGACGTGTTGCCGGTGATTCTGAAGTCGCTGTCAAAAATATTCCCTCAAGCCGACTGGGGCTTCGTACTGATTAAAGATGCCGACAGCGACAAGCTGCGGACGAGTGCTTCGTGGTCGCGCCGCCCCGACGATGAAGACGAAGTTCCGATCAGCATGACGGTCGTGAGGCAGGCGATGCAGGATGGCCAAGCGATTCTGAGCGCGGACGTGATGGGCGACCGTCGATTTCAATCGAGTGAAAGTTTGAGCGAGTTGCAGCTGCGCTCGCTGATGTGCGTGCCACTGACCGACTCCGCCGGGACCGCGATGGGGGTCATTCAACTCAGCACACTCGACGTTTCACAGCCCTTCAATGCCGACGATTTGGACTTGCTCGTCAGCGTGTCTGTCCAAGCGGCTTTGGCTGTGGAGAACGCGACCTTGCACGACACTGTCCTTCGTCAACGCGACTACGAACGCGACATGGAGTTCGCGGCGCAAGTCCAACTCGGGTTCCTGCCGGACCAGTCGCCGAAGCTCAGCGGGTACGAGTTCTCGGACTTCTATGAAGCGGCGTTCAGCGTAGGCGGCGACTACTTCGATTACGTCTTGCTCCCCGACGGGCGCGTCGCGGTGGCGGTCGGCGATGTCGCGGGAAAGGGCGTGTCGGCGGCGTTGCTGATGGCGCGGCTGCACGCTTCGGCGCGGTATCACTTGCTCAGCGCCTGCGCGCCGTCCAAAGCGATGAACAGCTTGAATACGGAAGTCGCCACGAGTGGTCTCGGGTTTCGATTCATCACGCTGGCTTTCGCCGTCGTCGATCCGAAATCGCACGAGATCAGCATTGCCAACGCGGGGCATCTTCCTCCCGTCCGTCGCTTCGCCGATGGCCGCGTCGAACTGGTCGGCATGAACGAATCGGGAATGCCGCTCGGCGTCGTTCAAGATCAGCAGTTCGAGGAATTGGTCATTCGGCTTCAACCCAATGAGTCGCTCGTCTTCTACACAGACGGAATTACCGAAGCGATGAATGAGGAGAACGAACTGTATGGCAAGCACCGCTTGATGGAGGCGGTTGCCGCGTGTGACGGGGACTCCGAAGCATTGGTGAAGTGTCTCGTCGCGTCGGTCGAAAAGTTCTGCGATGCCCGTCCGCAACGCGACGACATCTGTGTGACGGCCGTCCGTCGAACTCACTAATCAAGGGACGCAGCACGGTGTCCCTCGACAGCCTTCAAGTTCTCGGTGACGGCGGTCACGTCGCGCGGCGGCTCAGCCATTACGAATCGCGGTCTCAGCAATTGGAGATGGCGGCGGCCGTCGAACAGGCGATCGCGCGCGGCGAGCATCTCATCGTCGAAGCGGGGACCGGGACCGGCAAGAGCTTTGCGTATCTCGTTCCCGCGATCCTCGCCGCGACGGCGGGGCAAGGCGACGGCGGGGCACGTCGCAAGGTCGTGATCTCGACCCACACGATCAGCCTGCAAGAGCAACTCATTGCGAAGGACATTCCCTTTCTGAACGCGGTACTGCCGGTCGAGTTCTCTGCCGTGCTGGTCAAGGGTCGATCGAACTACATCAGCCTGCGCCGCATGAAAGGGGCCGTCGAACGTTCGCATTCACTGTTCGCTCGTCCCGAAGAGATGGACCATCTCAAGAACATTGTCGAGTGGTCGCAGGCGACGGGAGACGGCAGTCTGTCGGACCTCTCATTCAAGCCGTTGCCTCAGGTTTGGGATGAGGTCCGCAGTGAGCATGGCAACTGTCTGGGGAAGTCGTGTCCGACCTATGAGAACTGCTTGTACTATCGCGCTCGCCGTCGCGTTTGGAATGCCGACGTGCTGGTCGTGAACCACGCACTATTCTTCGCGGACCTCGCCCTGCGTCGTGAAGGGGCGAGCGTGTTGCCCGACTACGACGTGGTTGTCTTCGACGAGGCTCACACGTTGGAGCAAGTCGCCGCCGATCACCTCGGACTCTCCGTCACGAGCGGGCAGATCGAGTACATGCTGAACAAGCTCTACAACGATCGGACTCAAAAAGGACTGCTCGTCAAACTGCCGATATCGAGTGTGGAAGCACTCAAAACGCAGCATGAAACCATGCAACTCGTCGATCGCGCCCGCTTCCTCGGACGTGATCTGTTCGATGCGATGCGGGAGTACCACCGGACGAGTGGCTCGAAAAATGGACGGCTTCGCAAACCTCCCGACATCGTCAACGAAGTCAGCCCCGTGCTGAAAGAACTCGCCGCGCAGTTGGTCGCACTCTCGAAGCCGATCCAGCGCGATGAGCAACGGATCGAGTTCACGGCCGCTGCGGAACGGTGCGTCGGTTTGGCGAACTCGTTGAACTCGTGGCTCCAACAGACGGCCCCCGATTCGGTCTACTGGTTGGAAGTGACGGGACCGCAACAACAGCGAGTCCGCATGGTCTCAGCACCCGTTGATGTCGGACCGGTCCTGCGAGACGAACTCTTCTCGAAGGTGAAGACCGCCATCCTTACCAGTGCCACGCTGGCGGTGGGACAGCAGAGTTTCGACTTCATTCGCCAGCGACTCGGCCTCATTAAGTCCAACGAATTGAAGCTCGGTAGCCCGTTCGATTACCGCAAGCAAATGAAGCTCGTCCTGCCGGAAGGGATGCCCGACCCGACCGAGTCTCCCGCCGATTACCTCTCCGCCGTCTGCGCGCGGATTGAAGAGTACGTCGATGTAACGAAGGGCCGCGCATTCGTGCTCTTCACCAGTTACCAGATGCTGCGCGAGGTGGCTCGCCGGATGACACCGTGGTTCATCTCACGCAACTACGGCCTGTTCGTGCAAGGGGACGACATGCCGCGCACGCTGCTGCTCGAACGGTTCAAGGCTGATCCGGCGGGAGTCCTCTTCGGAGCCGACAGCTTCTGGCAGGGAGTCGATGTTCCGGGCGACGCACTGCAAAACGTCATCATCACGAAGCTGCCGTTCAGCGTGCCAGACCAACCATTGCTCGAAGCGCGGCTCGAAGCGATCCGTGCCGACGGTGGCAACCCGTTCATGGACTATCAGGTTCCCGAAGCGATCATCAAGCTCAAGCAAGGGGTTGGCCGGTTGATTCGCTCTCGCACCGACACCGGCCTCGTGGCGATCCTCGATCCGCGCATCCGAACCAAACGCTACGGGCAATTGTTTCTCGACAGCCTCCCCGACGGCCGCATCGTGGCGACGCCGTAACTTCGGTTGAGACCGTCATCAGCCATCAAAACTTTTGAGCCACCGAAACATCCGATGTCTCCGCAGATTTCGGCTGTTTGCGATGACGACGCATGCGACGACGACGGAAGTTTGCGATTCGGCTCAAAGAGAGGCTTGGCATCGCCGTGCCTCCTGTTTATCATTCCGCCCACTCGCGGGGAGCTAGGGCAACCCAGTTCTCCGCCGGTCAGGAGAGGTGACAGAGTGGCCGATCGTGCTGGACTCGAAATCCAGTGTGGGGTCACACCCACCGAGGG
>JAYVOX010000795.1:0-3146 GCA_043757695.1 Schlesneria sp. | reverse complement strand
GTGACATGATCGCCCTCCTTGATGGTGACGTTCTTGGCCTTCTCTTCTTTCACGACGATCCCGGCAGACTTGTCGGGATACACCGTCGTCAGGCGAATTTGCCCGAGATATTTTCCAGTGGAACTGTAGGCGGTCAGCTTGTGACCGACGTTCAGACCTTCATCACTCCCGAGCGAAATCCCGACGTACTCAAGCCCACCTTTGGCGTCTTTGCGGTATTCGGTGATGATCCCTTCCAGCGGTGGCGGCGGAGTCACTTGGGCCTGCATCAGCTTGGGGTCGGTGACCAAATTCTTCGACGCGAGGAATCGCTTCATCGTCGCCAAGTCGGTCAACATCTCTTGGTGCTTCTCGGTCAACTGTGACAGCTTGAGTTCCAACGCGAACTTGTCGTCCGATGCCTTCTGCAAGCTGGTGATGAGTTCTTCGCGAGTCTGATAGAGGACCGCGTTGTTGCCGCGTTGCTGATCGGCTTCCTTCTTCCGCTCGTCCGCTTCGACACCGTTTAACGCTGCCAGATCGCGCTGGCCGTCGAGCGAGACGTTCAACTGCTTGTTCTTGGCGTCCAAGTCTTTTACTTGGTTATCGAGGGCGGTCTTCTCGCCAGTCAGTTTGGCGATGTCATTCGTCAGATCGGCCTGCCTTTTGGCCGTGTCTGTACGCTCCTTCTCGAACTCCGCCTGTTGGTCTTTCTGTTTTTCGTTGGCTTTCTTGAGTGCCGCTGACTGCGTTCCCGCAAACGTGCGCCAGTTCTTCTGTGCGGTAAAGACACCGCCCGCGAACGCCATGAAGAGGATGCTCAGCACCAAGTGCAACACCACCAGGATTTTTCCAACCGTAGTCATCGAAGCACCTCACTTTGAGGAAACCCGCACTCAACATCGAACCTTGCAACCACCGACCAGCACGGCATTCGATTAAACGATCTCAATCGACTTCGCCCCGTCGTTCTGCATATCGACCGCTGAGTTGCGGCTCCTATTTGTCGTAGTCACCCGACTGCTGCTTGAGCTGTTTCTCGCGTCGCTCCAACCGCTTCAAATTCTCTTCTGCCCGGACCAGTTCGTCTTCCAGAGCCTTCTGCTGTTTCTCGGCGGCAAACAAATCATTGCGGAGCAGTTCGAGTTGGTTCTTCAGACGGAAACCTTCTTCTCGACGCTCTTGAGCCGTCTTGCGTGTCTGCTGAATCTCGCCACCCTTCGCGGTGAAGTCGGTCGTCGCGGCTTTGATCGCCACGTTCAACTCGTCAATTTGCTTCTCGAACGTTTCCGAACGAGCCTTCACGCCTGCCTCATCCACGGGGATCATCGCCTTGATGTTGGCGATCACCGGCTTGAGTTGGTCGATCTTTTGGGTCAGTTGCGTTTGCTGATCCTTGGCATCTTTGAGTTGCCGTGCTCGCGCCGCCACAACGGCTTCCGCCAACAATGGAGTGGAAGAACCAACCGCCTCGCCTGTGCGCCGAGTCTTCACCGTGTAGCTTGGCTTTTCACCCGCTGTTATGGTGATCACGAAGTCGTCGGTGATTTCGGCCGATTCCGCCTCACCCTTCCAGTTGGGTCCACCGCTGACGAGCGACAACGCAAAGGCCGCGAAGCCGAGGCTTGTTGTCGTCACGAAGACCACCAAAATTTTGCCGAGGCTGTTCATAGACCGCTCGCCACCGATGTGTCACGGAGGATGAGTTTGCTGCTGGGCGGAATCCTACTGAGCCGTAGAGACGACCGTCAATCAGCGAATTGGCGAGGTCCCAACTTCAACGCGGATCAAAACCGATTCCACAACCTCAAGGTTCGTGGGGAAGGCTCGATCACATTCCAACGCTCGACGCATTGCCGCTGCGGCCCTTCAGATTCCGGCACCTCATTCGTCGGCTGTTTCGGATCGCCACTTCACGCTCGTGTCGGTCGTCCGTGGAATCGTCACGTTCGCGCGAACGTATCAAGCTCGGATTGACGACTGTGCGGGTCGCAACACCGAGGCATCCCGGACTAGCTGACTGCGCTGTCCGCCGTCCACGTGCCTCACGATCTCGAACGCCAACGGTTTCGGAAGCGCTCCGTGCGGTGTACGTGGCAACGATCATCAGACTTCGTGCCCTGACAACCGGACCTAGAGTGGACTCAAACTCACTGCGGTGCCTCCTCCATACTCCGGTGAGACGCCCGGCCATGAATGAGACTCATCGGTCCCATTCCGTGAGGTGGGGCTGAGCCGATTGACGGAGAGATTTTTTTCTCAAACTTGGCAAATCGGCGTTTCCTTTTTCGCGGGAACCTGCCATAAACATTCGCACTTCGGTAGGCACTGGACCTACTGGAATAGGAAGATGAATGTCGCTTCGCCCACCTGCCTATCGGCTTGTACTCTCGATGAGGTTTCCTCTGACAGTGTTCAAGATCGGCGAGCCGGTGACGCACCTCGGCCTCAGTCATGTCCGTTAGCACTGGTGAGGTGAGAAGACTTGTCGGGAGGTCTCAGTCACCAAAGCCTGATGCCGCGGTTTGCCGTCGCTGAATTGATTTTGATCTTTCCCGCCACGATTTGCGGCGGAGGCAACTAGTTTCAGAGGGTCGTTGCGACCCGCAAAAGGACGACGATGAGCAAGAATCTGTACGTGGGCAATCTCTCTTTCAGTTGCACGGCTGACGATCTGCGCGAGCTGTTCGGTCAGCATGGCAGCGTTTCCTCAGCACAAGTCGTGTCGGACCGCGAAACCGGCCGTTCGCGCGGCTTTGGTTTCGTCGAGATGGGGGATGGCGGCGAAGCCGCGATCTCGGCTCTCAACGGCACCGACTTCCAAGGTCGTTCACTGACCGTGAACGAAGCCCGTCCTCGCGAAAGCGGTGGCGGTGGTGGTCGTAGCGGCGGTGGTGGTGGTGGACGCAGTGGCGGCGGCGGTTACGGCGGCGGCGGCGGTGGTGGTGGTTACGGCGGTGGTGGTGGCGGTCGCAGCAGTGGCGGTGGCGGTGGTGGTGGACGCTACTAAGCAATTTGCAAACGCTGATCGATGACGATTCAGCCTGATCGATACGAACGCCTTCCGGCCCCCGACAACCGGAAGGCGTTTCGCTTTTGTCGGCCATTGAAGATCGGTGAACCGTGTTTGAGAAGACACCGCTGTGCGAGAGGCGCGTCACGGTTCG
>JAYVOX010000794.1:0-11737 GCA_043757695.1 Schlesneria sp. | reverse complement strand
CGGGTAATCGGGGCGATCAGGCGCAGGCTCAACTGGCGCTCGCCAACTTTCGAGCGAGTCTGATCGCTTCGGAAGGGAACCTCATTCAGCGTGAGGCGGGACTCCGAAACATCGCAGGCTTGGCTCCTGCCGACGGCACGCGACTCATCCCGAACTCGCCTCCGCAACGAGAACGCTTTCAGCCCGACTGGTCGTCGATTGTGGAACTCGCGGGTGAGCGTCGGCCCGACATCATCGAGTTAAAGCTCATCATTGAGGCCGATCAACAGCAGTTGCAGATCGCCCGCAACACGGCCCTGCCGAGGCTCGATGCCGTCAGCCAGTACCGCTGGAATGGTCTCGAGGGAGTGATGCCGAACGGCGCGTCGCTCTCGTCGCCAGCGGGAGCGTTTACGGACTGGACGCTCGGTGTGAACTTCTCGGTGCCGCTCGGGCTGCGTCAGTCGCGTGCGTCACTGCGCGCACGCGAACTCATCATCGCCCGCGACCGCGTCAACCTTCAGCAAGGCTTGCACAGTTCGATCCACCAACTCGCCGCCAGCGTCCGCAACCTCGACCAAGCGTACGATCAGTACCTCGCCTATCACGAAGCCCGCCAAGCCGCACGCGAGAACCTGCGGTTCCAACTGGCGAAGTATTTCACGGGGACCGCGATCTTCATTAACGTGCAACAGGCGATCACCGACTGGGGCAACCTCGTCTCCGCCGAAGCGAGTGCGCTGACACAATACAACACGCTGCTGGCGACGCTTGAACGTCAGACCGGCACGATCCTCGAAACGCACGCCGTCGTCTTCTACGAAGAACGATTCGCGTCCATCGGCCCACTCGGTCGCTTCGCCGAAGATGAGTGCTATCCGTTGGACATGCGTCCCACATCCAACGCCGATCGGTATCCCGGCGGAGAAACGCCCTCCGAGCAAGCCTTCGATCTCGAACAGCCCGGCAGCCTGCGCGACAAGCGTCCGGAGTTGAACTACGACAGCATCAAGTTGCCCACGCTTGAAGAAATCATGCAAGAACCAGGTGTTCCTCCTGCGCCCCAACCCAAGCCAACAGGAACGCGACCACCCGCCCCCGTTCCCGCTCCTGAACAGCCCGAACCAGCGCAGCCCAATCCCGCGACGGACTCCCCTTCATCGCCTTCGCCGCTGCCGGGCGAGGTCTCTTTGACCACGCCGCTTCGCCTCGATGGACCACGCCTTGATGATCCCCACATCGCAGCCCCCACTTCGGCAAGCTGGTTCCGCCGCACCTTCCGCGTGTCGCAACCCCTCACCCGCCGCAAACCCGACATCGAGTGAGCAGCGGCGCATCAACAACTGGCGGAACCGCTCTACTGATCGAGGCGAGTCGGATGCCTTACTTTTTTCTCCATCCGTGCCCCGGCCCTGCCATCCGTGCGATTGATCTCATTCAGAACGGGTGAATGTAGCCACGTTCACCAGAACGTGGGTTTTGCAGTTTCCTCTACGTTCTGGTGAACGTGGCTACCACCATGATGAGTCAAGTCAGTAGTTGCCCATGAATGGCAGGGGCGAACCACGCATGCAGCAGACTCGGGAGGTGTGCGTTCTCAAACTCTCCTCAATGCACGCGGTGCCCCGGCTTGGCTCCGCTGTCGGGGTTGAGCAGGAAGATTTCCTTGCCACCCGCGCCAGCAGCCAGAACCATCCCTTCGCTGATGCCGAACTTCATCTTGCGCGGGGCGAGGTTCGCACAGAGGATGACCAGCCGGCCAACCAACTCCTCGGGCTTGTAGGCACTCTTGATCCCCGCGAAGACGTTGCGAGTCCCCTCGCCCCCAAGGCTGAGTGTCAGTTGTAGCAGCTTGTCGGCACCGACAACTTCGTTCGCCGCGACGACACGGGCGACTCGCAAGTCCACCTTCACGAAGTCATCGATCGTGCAGTGCTCGGCCACGAGCGGTTCGGCGGCGAGAGCCTCGGGGCCGTCATTCCACGGCGTGGAGGGAGCCGCTGCTGCGGGTGTCGTTTCGGGTGCGGAGGCTTTTCCGTCTTCGATCATGGATTGAACCTGTGCGAGTTCAACTCGCTTCATGAGGTGTTCGAACTTGGCGACGCGCGTTCCCACGAGCGGCGTCTGAGAGTCATTCCAATTTTGAATCGGCTGCCCGAGCAGTTGGCTCGCCTGCTGAGCCAGCTTCGGCAGCACGGGGGCGAGATACACGACGATCTGCCGGAACAGATTGAGCGTCACGGTGCAGGCGTCTTGAACTTCGGCCGCCTTACTCGGGTCTTTCCGCAGCGTCCACGGTGCTTTTTCGTCAACGTATCTGTTGGCACGATCGGCCAGCCCCATGATGAGTCTCATCGCGCCGTTGTAGTCGCAGCCATCGTAAGCCGCCGCGATCGCCTCGGCCTGAGCCGCCGACTCGCGAAACAAACCACCGTCGTCGGGATAGACGCTCGACAGACCAACGTCTTCGACAAACCGAGCCGTGCGACTCGCGAGGTTCACGACCTTGCCCACGAGGTCCGAGTTCACCTTGTTCGCAAACTCTTCGAGATTCAGATCGAGGTCATCCAGTCGCGAACCGAGCTTCGAGGCGTAGTAGTACCGCAGGTACGACGGTTCGAGATGCTTGAGGTAAGTGGACGCCTGTACGAACGTCCCCTTCGTCTTCGACATCTTCTCGCCATCGACCGTTAGGAAACCGTGAATGTGAACCTTCGTCGGCAAACTGAGGCCCGCCGTCTTGAGCATGGCTGGCCAAAACAGCGTGTGAAAGTACGTGATGTCCTTGCCGATGAAATGATGAACTTCGGCGGGTTGAGGGTTGAGGGTTGAAAGTTGAGGGGCAGAGGCCACTGACTCCTGCTTCCCTCCCCACCAGTCTGTCAACTGCTCGCCGAGCTTCTCGCACCACTCGGCCGTCGATCCGATGTAGCCGATCGGCGCGTCAAACCAGACGTACCAGTAGTTGCCGGGACTGTCGGGAATCTCGAAGCCAAAGTACGGGGCGGGGCGTGAGACATCCCAGTCGCGCAGCGGTTCGACGAGGAAATGTCCTTTGAGATAGTTGGCCACTTCCTCTTGGAGATGTCCACCGGTTTGAGTCCACTCGGTCAACCACTCATGCAGCTTCTCGATCTCCACGAACAGGTGCTTGGCCGTCCGCAGGTCGGGAGTCGCGCCGGAAAGCGTGCTGATCGGATTGATCAGATCGGCGGGAGTGTACGTCGCGCCGCACTTGTCGCAGTTGTCGCCGTATTGGTCGGGGGCCTGACACTTCGGGCACGTTCCCTTCACAAAGCGATCCGCGAGAAACGTCCCGGCCTTGGGGTCGTAGAGCTGCGTGACATCCTTTTCGACGACGAGTCCCGCGTCGCGCAGCGACTGCCAGACTTGATGACAGACGCGCCGGTTGTGCTCGCTGTGCGTGCTGCCGTAGTTGTCGAACTCGATCCCGAACGCCGAGAAGTCACGGAGGTGAGACTCCCTCATGTCGGCGATCAATGCCTCTTCGCTCCGTCCCTCCTGACGGGCACGAATCATGATGGCCGTGCCGTGCGTGTCGTCGGCGCAGATGTAGACGCAGCGGTTTCCTCGCAGCTTCTGAAAGCGGACCCAGATGTCGGTCTGGATGTACTCGACCAGATGCCCCAGATGAATGTGGCCGTTGGCGTAGGGGAGGGCCGAGGTGACAAGAATGCGTCGTGAAGTCATGCGTCGTCCGTGAAAGGAGCTTGACCGAATAGTCGTTGCGGGCCGAGATTCTAAGGACGAGTGACATCAATCGCCACAGTGGGAATGGACGATGGGAACGGACTGACGAGAGGCTCGTGCCAACAGTCGGTTGCCGCTCAAATAGGGAGTCGCTAACCTCCGACTCGGTTCGCGTTTCACACAAAATGAAGGAGTTTTTCTCAATGACAGCCCCCATCCATGTCGCCGTCACCGGTGCCGCCGGTCAGATCGGTTATGCCACCCTGTTTCGCCTCGCGTCGGGAGAAATCTTCGGCCAGCATCGCCCCGTCGTGCTGCACCTGATCGAAGTGCCCCCCGTCATGGCGGCGCTCGACGGCATCCACATGGAACTCGATGACTGCGCCTTCCCGACTCTCGCCGGAGTCGTCAAGCACGACAGCGATCACATGGAAGAGGGCTTCCGCGATTGCAACTTTGTCGTGCTGGTCGGCAGCATCCCCCGCAAGCAGGGGATGGAGCGAGCCGACTTGATCCGCATCAATGGCCCGATCTTCACCAGCACCGGCAAGGCGATTCAGGCGGCGGCAGCCAAGGATGTGCGAGTCGTTGTGGTCGGCAACCCCTGCAACACGAACTGCCTGATCGCGATGTCGCACGCGCCGGATGTGCCTCGCAATCAGTGGTTCGCCATGACGCGACTCGATCAGAACCGCGCGGCGGCTCAACTGGCTCAGAAGGCGGGACGGCCGGTCGGTTCGGTCTCGAACGTCGCGATCTGGGGCAACCACTCGGCCACGCAGTTCCCCGACTTTGTGAACGCGAAGATCGACGGCAAACCGACCAAGGAAGTCATTACCGATCATGCGTGGCTGGAGGGCGACTTCATCAGCACCGTCCAGCAGCGGGGTGCGGCGGTCATCAAGGCCCGCGGCGCATCGAGTGCCGCCAGCGCGGCCAACGCGGCCCTCGACACGATCAAGAGCATCATCACGCCGACCCCGGCCGGCTCGTGCTTCAGCGCGGCGGTTTGTTCCGACGGCAGTTACGGAATCGAATCGGGCCTTGTTGTCGGACTGCCTCTATCGAGCGACGGCCGCAACTGGCGAGTCCTCCCCGGATTCCAGGTTGATGACTTCAGCCGCAGCCAGATCGACAAGACCGTCGCCGAACTGAAGCAGGAACGCGACACGGTGAAGGATCTGTTGCCGTGAATCGCTTGTAGGATGGACGCCCTCGTCCGTCCTCTCTTCGCTTTCACAAGAGAAGAGGACGGACGAGGGCGTCCATCCTACAGACCTGTCAGGCCCATGAACTCACACGATCTTCGCCAACTTGACAACGCCCACGTCTGGCATCCTTTCACGGCAATGTCGGCGTATCGGGACGAGAACGCGCCGATCATCGTCGAGGCCGACGGCTTCCACCTGACTGACACCGAAGGCCGCCGCTATCTCGACGGGCATTCGTCGCTGTGGTGCAACATTCACGGTCATCGCATTCCCGCGATCGACGCGGCGATTCGCAATCAACTCGATCGAGTTGCTCATTCGACACTGCTGGGGCTGGCCAACGAGCCGAGTATCGAACTGGCCGCCGAACTGGTGCGTCGAACGCCCGTCGGTTTGAACAAGGTTTTCTACGCCGACTGTGGCGCGGCGGGAGTCGAAGTCGCGCTGAAGATTGCCTACCAATATCACCGTCAAAAGCCGAATGGCCCCGAGGAGCGAGACCTCTTCGTGTGCCTCGACCACGCCTATCACGGCGACACTGTCGGAACGATCAGCCTCGGCGGGATCGATCGGTTTCACAGTTTGTTCGGGTCGCTGATGTTTCCGGCGCTGCGCGTGCCGTCGCCAGGGAGGAGACAGGAATCAGGAAGCAGGAGTCAGGCAACAGGAGTCAGGGGACAGGAGTCAGAGACTGCTGCCGTGGCTCAACTCGAACGGACTCTCGCCGAGAATGCCCACCGCATCGCGGGGTTCGTGATCGAGCCGCTCGTTCAGGCGGCGGCGGGGATTCTCGTGCATCCGCCCGGCTACTTGAAACGGGTTCGCGAGCTGACGCGGCAGTACGACATCCCGCTGATTGCCGATGAGATCGCCGTCGGATTCGGCCGCACCGGGACGCTCTTCGCCTGCCAGCAGGAGGACGTGTCGCCCGACATCCTGATCCTGTCGAAAGGGCTGACCGGTGGATATCTGCCTCTCGCCGCGACGCTCGTCACCGACGAAATCTACGACGCCTTTCTGGGCGATCCGTGGGCGGGGCGGACCTTCTATCACGGTCACACATATACAGGGAACCCCTTGGCCTGCGCGGCGGCTCTCGCGTCGCTGCGACTCATCGACGAGAACGATGTGATCGCCAACGCGCGGCGGATCGAAGCGGTCTTGCAGCGCGAGTTGGCCCCACTCGCTGGACAACGGGTAGGGTGCGTGAAGTCTTCGGAACGCACCATTGTGGGTAACGTCGTTCTCGATCCGGTGCGTTCCGAAGACTCCACGCACCCTACGATTGATGCACACATCGCCGAGGTCCGCCAAAAGGGGACGATGGTTGGCATCGAACTCGTTCAACAGCGAGAGCCACTCACGCCGTTTCCGCCCGAGCGGCGCATCGGGCACCAAGTGACTCTCGCCTGTCGCCAGCGTGGCGTCATCCTCAGAAACATCGCCGACACCATCGTCCTGATGCCTGCCCCAGCCATGCCCGAGCAACTCGTAATGGAGCTTTGCCGGATCACCCTAGAAGCGATTGAGGATGTGATGCGGCTCGAGTCGGCAAACAGACGGGAGCTTCCGCAGTGCCAGCGCGCACCTGCTACCCTCGAACCTCCTGACAACCCCCCTCAGTCACGTCGTTAGGACTCGCGCAGGAATAACTGGCGTCGTGAGACTTCAGTCCGAACTCTCACGAGTTCGGCTACCACTGCCACTGATTGATGTGCACATCCTTACCGGAGAAACCGGCCGCCGTTGAGATCGATCACAGCGCCTGTTACGAAGCTCGATGCATCGCCAGCGAGGTAGAGCACGGTCTGAGCGATCTCGTCAGCCTGCGAGTTCCGCGCGAGTGGCGTTTGGCGGCGATAGTCTTCCATTTTTTCCGCCGTTGTGAAGACTTCGTGATGCCGTGTCTCGACGACCCCCGGCATGATCGCGTTGGCGCGGACGTGTGGTGCCAGTTCGCGCGAGAGCGTGCGAGTGAAAACTTGCATTGCTCCCTTGGCTGCGGCGTAGGGACCGGCCCCTCCAGAGCCGCCCGTCTGCACCGACAGCGACAGATTGTTAATGATGCTCCCGTGACCACTCGCCCTCAACGCGGGGATCGCTTGCCGCGTGACGAGAAACGCACTGTGAATATTCACGTCGAAGGCTTGCCTCCACAGTTCATACGAGCAGTTCTCGATCGACGACCGTTGCAGCGGATTACCCGCATTGTTGAACAGGATGTCCAGCCGACCGGCAAACACGAGGAACTCATCGACAACACGCTTGGCATCGTCCTCGTGCGTCAAATCGCCTTCCAGCAACACTCCGCAGCCACCCGCTTGTTCGATAGTGGCCAGTGTGGATTGAGCGGCTTCAAAGCTGGTGTGGTAGTGAATCCCGACGACCGCCCCGGCGTGTGCCAAGGCGACGGCAGCCGCGCTTCCAATTCCAACTCCCCCGCCCGTGATGAGGGCCACGCGGTGAGACAGGTCGAAGGGAGTACTCTGAAAGGGTCGCGTCATTGAATGAGATTCCAAGTAAGTTTGATGGTGCAAGCTGGCCGTCGAAGTGAGACCGTGATCGGTCGCGAGGTGCTTCGCAAGTCGAGCCTGCGTCATTCTCAGATTACGATGCAGAGAACAGGCCCAACACAGTTCGGCACACGTTTTGCGCAGGAACGGTGATCGGTTAACACCGTCGTAGCGCACGCCCGATGATGTCGCCGCGCAGGTGGCCAAGCTCAAACACCTCGACGAACAACAGACCACGAACAATAGGCCCAAAAAAACGGCTTGGATTCCCTGCTTGCCCGCAACCACCGCAGGCCGAGTCCCTTCACGCCGCGCACTCCACGACCTCCGCGCGCTGACCAGTCACCCGACAAAACCTTTCCGCCCCCAAATCGTTCACCCAGCCGCGAGCCCAGTTTGAATTCCCGTCGCTCGACCCGCCGATTCAAGACCACCTCATTCGCCGTCCCGAACAGTGTTGGGCAAGTCCTGGGAGCCTCCGATGCAAAGGGAGCCTTCCCCATCGCTCGCCCGGTCTCCCCCGAGGACTTGATGGCGACATGCTTCCACGTGTTGGGGATCGACCAAACCTTGGACTACGCGAACCCCGCCAGCCAGCCCGTCTCGACGAACCACGGCAACGCCAAGCCGATTCAAGAATTGATGTAGCGAAAGTCGCTCGATCACAACGCGACCGGAACGCCGAACAACCCACGCTCAGTGACCCATCCCACGGGACTCGCGGATTGCAATCAGTCGAATGGCACGCCCCGAGTCTTTGAAGGAAATGTTAAGAACGAGCCTCATCTCCCGCATCAATGACCACGGCCTTCGATGGCTCAGGGCGTGCCACCCGTCCGCATGGCCATGCGACCGCCTTACAAGTGCCACCAAATTCCCCGTGACGGATTCGGAATTGTGAGGCGTTTCTGTAAACTCTCCCACATTCGATGATTCGATCCGCGACAGGACAACAACGCCATGCCGACAAACAGTTCGCAGATTTCGGA
The DNA here is from genome assembly GCA_043757695.1 of Schlesneria sp. GTDB lineage: Bacteria > Planctomycetota > Planctomycetia > Planctomycetales > Planctomycetaceae > Schlesneria. The sequence continues at coordinate 3,334 of JAYVOX010000794.1, read as the reverse complement.
CCAGCGGAAGACTGCCGCCGAAAAAGAGATCAAGGCCAAGCAACAAGAAGTGAAGTACGACCTGCGCGATTTCACGATCGATTACATCGTGAAGCAGTTTCAGGAAGATTTGTTCTACGTTCCGGATTATCAGCGCGAGTTCGTGTGGGATCTCGGGCGGCAGTGCCGCTTCGTCGAATCGGTGATTTTGGGCTTGCCCATCCCGATGATGTTTGTGGCCGACATGGATGACGGACGCCTGGAGATTGTGGACGGTGCCCAACGCATTCAAACGCTCGAAGCTTTTCAAGACGACAACCTGCAACTCGAAGGGCTGTCCCGTCTCGCGACGTTGAACGGCTTCAAGCACTCCGACCTGCCGATTGCCCAGCAGCGGAAGTTCGGCACGAAGGCGTTGAGAATGGTTGTTCTTGAGGATTCAACAACTCTCAAGACACGGCAAGAGATCTTCGACCGGGTCAATACGAGTGGACTGCGTGCCAAGGCGAGCGAGGTTCGTCGGGGGGCTTATTCGGGACCATTCATGACCTTTGTTACCGAATGCGCGAAGGATCCGCTCTTCGTCGAACTGTGCCCCATCAGTGAAAAGCTGCGATTACGGCGTGAAGGTGAAGAGTTGGTTCTACGGTTCTTCGCCTACTCGGATCGGTACAAAGAGTTTCTGCATGATGTCGATGAATTCCTGGACCAGTTTGTTGAGGACCATCAAAAGAAGTTCGACAAGAAACGCCTGAAAGGCGAGTTCCGTCATACGCTGGAGCTCATCAAGCAGTGTTTCCCCAATGGTTTCGCGAAATCAAAAAAAGCACGCACGACTCCACGGGTGCGTTTTGAGTCGATCGCGGTTGGGGTCAACCTTGCACTGCGTGAGAAGCCGGACTTGGCTCCGCGACCGCCCGACGACTGGCTTGATTCGGCCGAGTTCAAGTACCACACGACGACGCACGCCAGTAATTCGCAGCCAAGACTGGCGGGCCGCATCGAGTACGTCCGAACTCGGCTTCTCGAAGGGGCGAGGTGAACTCATGGACGCGATCATCGAAGAGTTCGAGGAACGCAACGCGGAAGTCGAGAGCTACCTGAAAGTGCTCGTGCGTCTGGAAGATCCGGATGTTGTGCTCTACCACCGTGGGAATCGTCGGCGAGTTCGTGTGTTCGGCCAGGACAGCTTCAAAGTCATGAAGGCGACAGTGTTTCTCTTGATCTACAACCTCGTCGAGTGCTCGATCCGTTCTGCGTTCGGGCGGCTCTACGAGCAAATCGAAATGGAAGGCAAGACGTTGGGGGACGTGCGCGATGAACTGCGGCAGATCTGGGTTGGCCAGCAATTCCGATCAATCACGACTGAGGACATGTCGCCGACGAAATATCGAGACATCGCACAAAGGCTCGCGGATGAAATCCTTCAAGAGAGTGTCGTGAAGCTCTCGCCGGAATTGCTGCCGATCTCCGGCAACCTCGATGCGGATGCCATTCGCAAAGTGTGTCACCTGCATGGTGTCAGCGTGAAAACGCATCACCGCTCCCAAGGTGGCGGACAGTTGAAGACCGTCCGCCAGCAGCGCAACGGACTCGGTCACGGCAACGTTTCGTTTACCGACTGCGGTCAGCAATACGCTGTCTCGGATTTGAAGCGAATCAAGAAGCAGGCGGAAGTCTTTGTTCGTGGCATTCTGAAGAACATCAAACGCTATCTCGATGATGGTGCCTACGCGGTGTGAGTCGTCGCAGCGAAGCGCGACTTAGACTTGGCTGCACACTTCGCAACGGCTTTTCTCAGGATGCTTCCTGTGGCGCAATCTCGACTTCGACAGTTTGTTCAGATCCGGACGCCATCGCTGAACAATACCGTGTCCGATGATTCGTCACTCGCAAAGACTCTCGCCTGGGTACGTCGCGCGAACTGGCCTGTCAACGGAATCCATCAAGCCCGACGTGTCCGCTTGGTCGATTTGTTCTGCGGTTGCGGTGCCATGACCCTCGGCGCTTGGGAAGCGGCAAGACGATCGGGTTACGGCTTAGACATTCGGCTCGCTCTCGATTGGTCTCTAAAACCCTTGGAAGTGTTTCGGCACAACTTCGGGTGTTCGGAAGACGTTGTTACCAATACCGATGTTTCCAGCCTTCTCTCCGACGTAAAGTCGCCGTTGACTGCCAGAGAACGAAAATTGAAGCACGCCGTAGGCCGGTTGGACCTGCTTGTCGCGGGGCCGCCGTGCCAAGGGCACTCGGACCTCAACAACAGTTCGCGCCGAGAGGATCCACGTAACGGGCTGTATCTCAAGGTTGTTCGAGCAGCCGAACTCTTACAACCGAAGACAATCCTGATCGAGAATGTTCCGGCCGTGGTGCATGACCGCCACGGCGTCGTCGATCAGGCGGTGACGATGCTTCAAAGTTTCGGCTATCACGTCGATCAAGCTGTTGTTTCGATGCTCAAGGTCGGTGTGCCACAGCGACGGAAACGGCACTTGCTGATCGCGTCGCGCCGCGGTCAGTTCGGTATTCGCGAGTTCGTAGACAGCTTGACCGCGACCGAGCCAACCGCCGGCACGTTCCTGACGGGCTTGGAAGCCGAACCCGAGCAGTTTGAAGCGGCGTTCTATCAACCGTCACGGCCCACGGCCGAGAATACCGGGCGGATTCGTTATCTCTTCGACAACGACGTCCACGACTTGCCAAACCGTCTCCGACCGTCATGCCATCGCGATAAACAGCACGCCTACATTTCGATGTACGGCCGAATGCACTGGGATAAACCAGCTCAGACTTTGACCAGCGGATTTGGCTCGATGGGGCAAGGTCGATTTGTGCATCCGACGCGACCGAGACTCATAACTCCACATGAAGCAGCACGTCTTCAGGGGTTTCCCGACTTCTTCGACTTTACAGTCGTCAATTCCGTCACCGCTCTGCGCGAGATGATCGCCAATGCCGTACCACCACCGCTGACGCTTGCGTTCGTGGCGGAGTTCCTTCGGCGGAAGCTGGTGTAACGACTGATGTCGGGTCAAATGAATGGACAGATCAAAGCAAAGTGGTCAGGACTCGTTGTTTACACTTCGCCTTGGTTCTGTTCGTTTTCACTATCAAGCCAGAACTGTCCGGCTAACGTTTCGAAAAATGTCCACAACTCGTTTGCGAATCATGGGCTAAGTCTTCAAATGAGCGCGCACGACTTCAGCTTCGACCGTCAAAATCCCCGGTTGGATTCGATTTCCAGCCAGCCGGGGGTGAATGATGTACGTCGCAAAGTTGGTGTTTGCGCAGATCATGGAGTTTCGACCACGACACGAGTTCAACACGTGTGTGCGACGCTACGACGGAGAACAGC
>JAYVOX010000793.1:0-3154 GCA_043757695.1 Schlesneria sp. | reverse complement strand
AGCTGCACCTCGCCAGAGTGCGGGTGTGACGCTCCAACAGCCCACGTTCTGGCGAAACGTGGCTACATTCAAAGGTCTCACTTTGGGCCGTGCAAAGTATAAGTACTGGGGCAATCTCGAAGACCCGACCGAGTTGGTGCCTGGTCGGGGGCCTGCCCTGCCACGGCAAACTCCGCCTGTTCGACAAGCTCATCAGAACAGACAGCAATTGCCTGAGCCGAGTCGCGAACACAACCTTGGTGACACAATCGATTTCGCCGCCGTTCCCTTCAGGTGCGAAAGCCAATTCGCCGACTAACCCTCGGTTGAGTTGCGGAATGCTTCGGTTTTTGACAGCATCCTGCCACAAATCTGAAGTCGCCTGACCCGGCTCGTGGAATACGAGCGGCGATACTGAGTTGCTGGCTGGCAAGTATCTAATTGCAATGACCTGTTTCTCAGGGTGAGAACTCGCCGGGTTTCACGTCTTCATCTCGAACTGGCCTCTTTTCTAAGGCAACGCCATGCTGACCTCCATCATTCAACTCACTGCCAAGCCAGCAATGCGTTTGAGGAAGCCCTCGGGCCTCGGTCCCTATTTCGGCGTCTCTGTTCTGGTCGCATCTATGATGATGTGTTGTACCGCCCAGGCGCAGGGAACCTGGACGAAGCTCACGACGAATAATCCCGCAGGTAGTTCCGGCACGATGCTCCTGCAGACGGACGGAACTGTCATCGTTCAACGCGGGGGGTGCAGCAAAATTTGGACGAAGCTCACTCCCGACTCGTCCGGCAACTACATCAATGGCACCTGGTCAAGCATCGCCCCGATGAGTTTGGAGCGGCTGTACACGGGGTCGGTTGTCATGCCGAACGGCAAAACCTTCATACTCGGCGGCGAGTACACCGGTCCATCCAGTGCCGCGACTTGGGTCAATTCTGGTGAAATCTACGATCCCGCGACCAACACATGGACCGCAACAGCCCCCTTCCCCAAGAGTCAATTTGGAGACGGACAGTCGGTCCTGCTCCCCAACGGGAAAATTTTGGCCGGATATCTTTCCGGTCCGGAGACGTACCTGTATGACCCGCTGGCTAATACCTGGGCAGCCACAGGTTCCAAAATCCGCGGCGACCGCAACAACGAGGAGACTTGGCTGCTTCTGCCCGGTGGCGAAGTTCTGTGCTACGAGATTTTCACCAATCAGGACTCGGGGCCGTGGTCCGCCCAAAAGTACGTCACTTCCAGCGGAACGTGGGTCGATGCCGGGAATGTTCCCGTTCAGCTTTCGAGTTCGACGCTTGGCTCTGAACAGGGCCCTGCGGGCTTGTTGCCAGACGGACGAGCGATCCAGATCGGCGCTAACAACAAGACGGCACTCTACACGCCCTCGACAAACACTTGGGCCGCCGGCCCGACTTTCCCCGCAGGATTGGGAGGGGATGATACCCCGGGCGCGGTGCTCCCCAATGGTCACTTCCTGTTCGCGGTGGATACCAGTTCCCCCCTATTCACTCCCCCGACCCGGTTGTTCGACTTCGACTACACCACAAATTCGCTGACTGAAGTGACACCAGGCGGGGCCCTCGGCAGTGAATTGGCAGGAAGTCCTGCTTTTGTCTCTCGCATGTTGATTCTGCCCAATGGACACATGCTGTTCACCAACGGAGCAGGCTCGATTTGGGACTACGCTCCGACGGGATCACCGTTGGCAGCATGGAAATCGACCATTACTGGTGTGGCAAGAGTCGGGACGACGACGACCTATACGCTCACGGGAACGCGGTTGACGGGCATTTCGGAGGGAGCGAACTACGGAGATGACGCGGGGCTGTCCACCAACTATCCCATCGTCCGATTCACGAGTTCCGCCGGAGTGGTCAAGTACGCGAAGTCCTTCAATTGGACTCCGGGTGTCTCCTTTGCGGGCGACACCACGCCGATGACTGCTCAGTTCACCTTGCCGACGGGCCTTGCCGACGGGACATATCAGATTGCAACGATTGCGAACGGTATCGCGTCTGCCAATGTCACGGGCACGATTACCAGCGGCGTGCTCACAGTTAATACGGGCGCTTACGGCGGCAACGTGATCGCGAGCTACAACGCTGGCACCAAAACTCTCACCCTGACCGGCGATGTGAGTTCCAACGCGGTGAGCGTCAAGTACATCACGGCCACAAGTACCATTGAGGTGTTGGGCTTGAGCGGGACGAAGGTCAACAACAAGACGACGGTTCAGACGTATTCGCACACGGGCCAGTTGAGCCTCGGTGCCGTGATGAGTGACGGCGACGATGCGGTCTACGTGATGGGCGTCCCGGCTTCGCTCGTGTATCTCAACCTCGGAAATGGCAACGACCAGGCGGGGCTGTCGTTATGCACATTAAATGGACCGACCGATAAACTGCAAATGGATGGTGGTACGGGAATCTTGGACAAGCTCACCACGACGACGAGTACCATTCCGCCCGTCGGACCAAACCGCATCATTAAGAATGTTGAGGTGTTTGTTCCCTGATCGACGGCTCTCCGGCGGAGTCCGCCTGGCAAAACGCAATGGAAACCCCGGCCGTTCTTCGGCCGGGGTTTCTGTGTTTGATCAGCGAAGCGCACGAGACAAGAGGCGTAGGGCCGGTTCGACCGGCCGGATTGCGTCGAGCAGAAGACGGCCGGTGGAACCGGCCCTACGCGGAATGTGCGATCACCGATTCAAATCAAATCGAAGCCGGGAGTGAACCCATGCCCAATTGGCGACGAGCATTTGTTCCGGGTGGGACATTCTTTTTCACAGTGGTGACCGATCGTCGGCAGCCAATCTTCCATCAGCCGTCGGCCAGAGAATACTTGGGGAAAGTCTTTCGCGAATGCCAGAGCCGTTGACCCTTCAATATCGAGGCGATTGTGCTGCTGCCCGACCATCTTCATTCCATCTGGTCGCTCCCGCCAGGGGATGCCGCGTACTCGAAACGCTGGGCTTGGATCAAGGCACAGTTCACAAAACGGTGGCTGGCTGCCGGTGGTCTTGAACAGCCAGTCACGCCGGGACGCGCTCGTGACGGTCGTCGCGGAGTCTGGCAGCCGAAATACTGGGAGCACACGCTGGAAGACGTCGAGGACTTTGATCGCTGCTTCGATGACATCCCGGTGAAACACGGCCACGCTCGCTGCCCG
>JAYVOX010000792.1:0-11771 GCA_043757695.1 Schlesneria sp. | reverse complement strand
TCGCTGCATTGAGGATTGGGTATTCGACCTGTCGCGGCGAACGCTTGGCTCCACAGATGACCGCTCAGCCAACCGAGACCGTACATCACGATCAAGGCCAGCAGCGCGGCTTGGAGCGTCGCGTCGAAACCGACGGACAAACACAACCCGCGTACAACCGTCACACCAAAACCAACCCAACCACCACACGCGCCCCACTGGTTCGCCACAACCGACTCCATTCGACGAGTGGCAGATCGAGCCGAGCTGACCTCAAAGAGGCAACCTCTCTCGACACTTCCCCGACGATTCTTTATCGGCTTTCGATCGCGTGTCCCTTCACTCGATTCACTTTATTTTTCCCGGATATCGCAACCGGACAGTGTTCGATCAATCTCGTTGTTCAGCCTCAAATACATTCAAGCAGTAGGGTGGGTCGAGTCTTCGAAGACCACCACAAAATCCAACGTCTTTCGGTGGGCCTTGAAGACTCGACCCACCCTACTGTTTACCGTTCTTGAGTAGCAGCCTCGCGCGATGCCAACAGTCGCTCAAAATACCCCGCGTCCTGACGAGCTTCGACCGACCGAGCCAGCCGTTCCGCCAGTTGCTCGATCGCGTATTGAGCCGCACACGGGGACTCGAACTCAGACAATGGTGTTCGCATCGCGACCGACTTCGGCACCGCAGTGTCTTCGGGAATGCCGCCCGCTGCGTCGAGATCGGCGCGCAAAAAGGAACGTGTGGCGTGACGCAGTCGTCCCAGAATTTCAGCGGCTTGATCGGTCGAGTTGGCTCGATTGACGAGGACCGAGACGACGAGTCCCTCGGCACTCGTGAGGCGCTTCACGGTCGAATAGGCTTCGGCGATCGCGGTCGGTTCGGGAGTCGTCACGATCAACGCGCGATCGGCCGCGCGAATGAAAGGACTGCTCCAGCGAGACAGCCCGCCGGATGTATCGACGATCAACCAGTCGTGTCGCTGTTCGAGATCGGTCAGTTGCGGCAGCAGGTTCATCGAGTCCACGTTCGCGTCCAGCAAGCAGTCCGCTCTCGAAACCAGATGCACGCCAGAGGGGCCTTCGTGCGTGATGTCCTGCAACTGCCGCGATCCAGCCGCGACGTGCGACAGATTCCAGTAGCCGTTCTGACCACAGAGCAGCTCCAGTTGCCCAACACCCGAACTGGCATCGAGCAAACAGACCGAATGACCACTTTGTGCGAGAGCGATCGCGAGGTTGATTGCGATCACACTCTTGCCCACGCCACCCTTGCCGTTCGCCATCGCGATCACCCGGCACGTGCGAACACGGCGCGACGAATCGCTCACACGCAGCGCTCGTTGTGCGACGAGCGACCGCAGTTCGCGGGCTTGATCGTGTCGAGGTCGTTCGAGTGTGGCTGTGGTCATCAAGGGAAAAGTCTTCGAGTGAGTGAGTTGTAGGATGGGCACTCTTGCCCGTCCGGTCTTGTGCAGTCAAATCGTTGTCGTCGTAGGGTGGGCCTCGCAGACTCGACCCACCACCCTACGTCTCCGTGGCTATGTTGGAATAGCTGGACTCAGGCGGTCTCTGCCCAAAATGACTCGTGCGGCGCGGCAGGCATTGGCCGGTTCGATATCGCGTGGGACTTCCTGTCCCAACGTGAAATAGGAGATCGGCACGGCGATGTCGCGGGAGACCGACAACAGTCCACCGCAGCCCGCCGCTTCGTCGAGCTTGGTCAGAATCAGTGAGGTCGGTCGAACCGCTGCGAAGCGTTCCGCCGTGGAGCGAAGCGACCTCGCGCCGGAGGCGAGACTCAGCACGAGACAGATGTCGTCGGGAGTCGCCGCAGCGACGAGTTGTTTCAACTCTTCCAACTGTCGATCGTCGTGAGGGCTTCGGCCGGCAGTGTCGATCAGCACGAGATCGAACTCAGCAAACTGCTCCAACGCGGCTGAAAGTTCTGCCGGGTTGGAGACGACTTGCAGCGGCAGGTCGATGATCTCGGCATAGGTCCGCAGTTGATCGACGGCGGCCACGCGATAGGTATCGACCGTGATGAGGCCGACTCGCAGATCGCCTTCTAAACCAAACCGCCCCGCCAGCTTGGCGATGGTGGTTGTCTTGCCGACACCGGTTGGTCCGACCAGCATCGCCACGCGCCGGTATCCGCGTTTCGGGAGCAGTGGCTCGGTGCAGCGCAACTCACGCTCGACGAGTGCCGTGAGGAGCGAGATCGTGGAAGCGGTGTTGTCGAGTTGTTCCGGCGTCGCGTGTTGTTGCAACTTCGCGATCAACTCACGAGCGATCTCATCTTCGACATCCGCCTCGATCAGCGCGAGGTAGTGCGCAAACAGTCCCGGTGGAATCTCGACCAAACCGCGCGGCCGCGTCTGTCGTCCCAACTCGGCGATCATCTGTTGCAGCGAATCGAGTCGTCGTTCAATGTCAGTTGAATTCGCCTCCGCGACGGCTGACTGAACGACATCTTGGGAGCTGTCCATCGCGATCAGGTTGGTCCGAAAGGAGTCGAGACCGCGTGCATTTCGTGAAGGAGTGATTCGCGCGGGGTTTGAAATTCGTGGTGGATTCACAGTCGGCGGAAACAGGGAGGGCGAGGCTCCCGCCGAGCCGTTCTTGGTAGGAATCTCTCTCGTTTCTCGCGGCTCGGCAGGAGCCTCGCCCTCCCAAAGTGTCTGTTTCAACGGGCTGCTGGCCAGACGCTGCAAGCCAGACGTGGCAACGACAGAAGCCGTCATGGTTGAGGCATCGCCAACGGTCAGACTTGTCGAACCAATTACGCCCGTCAGGCCGCTCGCCACGTTCCGTTTGGCTTGAGCTGCAGCGGCCGCGATGGTCCGTAGCGTCGTCGGTCGAACGACCTGTGGGCGAGACGTGTCGCTGCGTTGTGACTTGGAAGAACGTTGGCTGGCTCGTGCGACGCTCGCTGTCACTTCGACTTCAGACTGAGTTGCGAACCACGAGAACAGGCCGCGTTTGGCGAGTGGCTTCGTTTCGACAACGACCGCCTCGTGACCCATCTCGCGACGAATCTGCGCTAGCGCGTCTTCCACCGAGGCGGCCCGGAAGGATCGAATGTTGTCGGACATACACACCTCGGAAATTCACTGTGAGACGATTCGAGAACCACTGAAAACACCCGACCTCAGACCCCGACACGGTTATGAAAACGCCGGGACGACCTGTTCCATCCCCTGCTGACTTCTGGCTGCTGACTCCTGACTCCTGCCCCCTGACCCCTGACTTCTCATCACGGGGAGCTTGACCGCGTTCAAAGGGACTTGGCCGTGCGACTCCAAACGCGTCTCACGGGGAATTTCGTTCAGGCTGAGGACCGTCAATCGAGGCAACGGTCCTGCGGTGATCGACCGCACGCTACGACGGACTCGCCCACCGCAGACGACAACAGGAAGGTGCCCCGCTCGCACGAGTCGCTTCATTTGACGAGACAACTCGTGAACGACTCCGTCGATGACTTGCGGCGTCAGCGTGATGATCGGGCCGCGTTCGGTCGATTCGTAGCCGTCGGCGAGTACGTCTTCCAACGCGGGGTCGAGCGTGATGGCGTGCAGCGTTCCAGTCGTGTCTCGATACGGTTGGCAGATCGTGCGACTGAGGGCTAGTCGCGCGAACTCGGTCAGCCGCGTGGTGTCGCGTGTCTGATCGGCATGGTCGCCGAGTGTTTCCAAAATCGTTTCGAGGTCTCGCACGGGGACTCGTTCGCACAGCAGATTGCCGAGGACCTGATGGACCTGCGATGGCTTGAGTAACGCAGGAACCAACTCCTCGACGACCTTCGGTGAGGTCTGTCGCAGGTTGTCGAGCAACTGATGGACTTGTTGTCGCGAGAGCAGTTCGTCCGCGTGAGACCGCACGACATCGGCCAGATGCGCGACGACCACGTTCGCCGGTTCGATCACCTTGTAGCCGAGCGTTCGAGCATGGTCGGCTTGAGTCACGTCGATCCACTTTGCCGCGCGCTGCGAGGCCGGTTCTTCGACAGCCGTGCCTGGCAACTCACCGCTGACAGAACCGGTATCGACCGCCAACATCCCCTCAGGCTGAACCTCGCCCGAGGCAATCGTCACGCCGCGCAGCTTGATCTGGTAGCTCCGTTCCTTCATCAACAAGTTGTCGCGAATCCGGACCTTCGGGAGGATGATCCCCAGCTCTTGGGCAATCCGGTGACGCAGGTTCGTCACGCGATCCATTAGGTCGCCACCAGCCTCCGGGTTCGCGAGGCGAATCAGTCGGAAGCCGAGTTCGAGTTCAATCGGATCGACGAGCAACTGGTCTTCAGGGCGCGCCGCTGGCTTAGCTGATCGTTGTTGTGCGGCCTGAGCCTCTTGCTGCGAGCGATCCGCTTCGACAAGCCGTTGTTGCTGGCGCAGGTTCTCACCGACGAGGGCGCAGCCGACGCTTAAAACCAGCAGCGGCAACATTGGCAAACCGGTGAACGCGAGTACGAACAGCATGATCGACGCGAGGTAGAGCGCGGCCGGTTCTCGCACCGTCTGACCGATCATGTCGCGCGACAGATTCGATTCGGAGGACGATCGCGTGGCGAGCAACGCGGCGGCGAGGGCGATCAAAAATCCCGGCAATAACGTCACGAGACCATCGCCAATCGTGAGCATCGTGAAGACTTCGACCGCCTTCGCCGGGGCCATACCGTGCTGCACGATCCCGACGATCAGTCCCCCCACGATGTTGATGAACACGATGAGGATTCCCGCCAGAGCGTCGCCGCGCACGAACTTCCCGGCTCCATCCATCGCCGCATGGAAGTCGGCTTGAGCGGCGATCTCGGCCCGTCGCTCACGAGCTACTTCGGCCGTGATGTGTCCGGCGTTCAAGTCGGCGTCGATCGCCAGTTGCTTGCCTGGCATCCCATCGAGAGCGAAGCGTGCGGCGACTTCGCTCAGCCGAGTCGCTCCCTTCGTCACCACGACGAACTGAATCACGACGACGATGGCGAACAGGATCAGCCCGACCATCAGTTGGTCTTGAGCCACGAACTTCGCAAACGCTTCGATGACTTCGCCCGCCGCCCGAGTTTCGTGAGTGGCCGCGCGGGTCAGGATCAGCCGCGTGGAGGCGACGTTCAAGACGAGTCGCGCCAGCGTGGCGATGAGGAGTAGTGACGGGAAGACGTTGAAGTCGAGCGGCTTCGCGACGAACACGGTCGTCAACAGAATGACCACCGACGCCGTGATGTTCGCGGCCAGCAACAGGTCCAGCACCAGCGGCGGCATCGGCACGATCACGACCAACACCGACAGCATCAGCAACACGGGAAACACCAGTCCCCCTGAGGAGGCGGTGCGTCCGCGTTGTGACGCGTCGGCCAAAGTCAGTTGCGTGCGGTCGAGGGGCATCCGTGCCTCCGCAAAAACGGCGTCCGTGCCGTCGTTGAAGGTGACGTGTTTGGCAATGAATTGTGCGGGAGAGTGAGTCGCGCGGTAGATAAGGGAATCGCAAAGTCGTGTCCAGACGAAGGGGCTTAGGAAATCGACGCAACTCGTTGAACCGGCAGAACCTGCTCAAGCCCGTCCTCGGGAGGAAGAAGTGACCGGCAGAAGCCGCATCAAGCTGTTGCACGTGTTGAAGAAAATCCGCTTCAGTGCAAATTCGCACTCAAGAAATGCCTCAGAGCAGAGCGGGTGTCTCTCCCCATTCCTCGCTCGTCGGCGCGCAGTGCGAGTCGAATTCGAGACCTTAGGCGAGCGGCAGATGAGAACTTACCAGTACGACGGACTTCTAGTCCGTCGATCACTCGGCGCGACGGACTAGAAGTCCGTCGTACAAAAAAGAGGGGCCGGTATTGTTTCACCTGCCGCTCGCCTTAGAACCTGCCTAAGAACTACGCCGTGTTTTGGACAGCCCGTCCCGTCGCTCCGCCGACGAGACCAATCACGGAGTCACTCTTGGACAGGACCTTAGGAACAGTCTGGAAACAACGTCCCGCGTTGTGTCTTCCTCCCTCCCCTCGGTGGGGAGGGCCGGGGAGGGGGGGACGATTGGCAATCCGGCGCTGTGTCCGAAATCAGCACCCCTCCCTAGCCCTCTCCCCATCCAGGGGAGGGAACAAGACTCGCAGACTCGGGAAGTTATTCCGGCCCTGTTCCTCAGGCGAGCGGCAGGAGTTCACTTTTACTGTCGCTGCGACAGCAATTGTGACTCACTGCGTCAATTCTCACCGCGTGAGGAATAAGGTGACCGGTAGTTGAGAATTGACCGTGGTCCGGACGAAGGCGTCCGGACTACGGTCAATCGATTCTTGCCGCTCGCCTAACGCCAAGCTCACCCACCGCCGAAAGCGGAGTGAGGAACGAACGGAGCTGTAGGCGGTCGGGTACAGCGTCTTGTTATGTTGCTTGTTGAGACGTTTAAATTGCTGCACGAGTACTTGAATCAGTCTCGAACACCGGCGTTTACTCGCGCATAACGCTTGAGAGGCTGGCTGATATAAAACAGGCAAAGACAGCTCACAAGCGCAATGAGTCCACCCAGATTAAACAATGGTAATCCTACTTGACTGCCTTTGAGCCAAGTGAACAAGGCATCTACGGGAGCCGCAATAACGATGAATGTGGCGCCAAGCAAGCCAATGTAATATAAACGGTCGCCGAGCATCCAGACAAACGCCAGCCATTTGCTTTTGGTTCTGATGATTTCATAATCGGGATAATCCATTGACATGATAAACACCAGTTAAAAACATCTTGCGCTTTCCTTCAAGCCGCGCGCACGCAACATAACTCACCGAACAAGTCGGTCTGGCTACTCCTCAAGCCCCACTTGCTGCGCGACGCGCGGGCTGCGTACGGCAGCGGGACTTTTGAGTCGTGCTGTAATTGACTCGGCGGCGACCTGCTGCAGCCAGCGATCATCGGGTTCGCGACTCGCACACCATTCCAAGAACTCAGCGGCCTCCACTAACCGGTGCTGATTGTAGAGGTCGCTGCCCAAGAGGTATCGAATGCGAAAGTTGTCAGGCATCCGCTTCTCAAATTTCATTAGCAACCGAATGGCACGCTCAGCATCAGCTTGGGCGAGGTAAGCCTCGTTGAGTGGGGTGAGAATCGACTCGATCTCTTCATTCGATAGCGGTTGCTTGAGTTTCTGCAGCCCGCGCTCGATGAAAATCCGTCGAACCGTTTGCGCGTCGTCCGTCCGTCCCGATTTCTCGTAGGCGGTCACGACAAAGCCGAGCGACTGCCAGTCTGCATCCAACTTGTCCAGGAAAAAGTCCGGATCAACCTGCGCCGTCAGCAACTCCGTCATTTGGCGTCGCAAGCGCAAACTGCGATGGAACGCTTCCTTCCAGTGGACGAGAGCACCGTCAGTGTCGCCTGAAAGCAGCATGTTCCTGCCGACGGAAAACAGCGTGTCGGGATCTTTGGGGCGAAGCCGTAGGGCCTGATCGAAGCAGTGCTTCTCAACGTCTACGCCCGCCGGTTCTAAAAAGTTCAGTTCGGCCAGCATGATGTATGAGTGCGATCGCAACGGCGACGATGCCAACGCGCGCTTGAGAAACTTGCGGGCCGTGTACAACAACTTCTGATTGCTCCCGACCGCAATCGTCAGCCAGTCTTGGAGTGCCTGCTGAGACTCAAACTCCGAGGCCCTGACCGCATCCCGAATCTGAGCGAAGGCGAGTGGATTCTCAGACTTCTCCTGCCGGAGATTGAACAATTCCAAACATCCGGCGGCCGCTTCTTCTTGAAACCTAGAGTTCCGAGGGTCGAGCTTGGCGGCCGACAAGGCCGATTTGATTTTGACCCGTTGCATTGTCAGACGGTCGTCGTCGCCCACCTGATTTTTCAGCTCACTGACCTTCGCGGTCAAGTACTGCATTCGATCCGGTTCTGCGGTGGCCGGCGACCACTTCTGATCGAACATCCACAAGGCTGCGGCAACCAGCCCGCAACCCATCAGCAGGAACAAGCCGCGCGGCGTGGACGGGGAATCGGAGGTGTCATCGGTGCCGAAGATCGGACTTTGTAAGCGGCAGATGCCCGCCAGTTGGATGGCCAGCAGCAACATGCAAGAGGGCGTGTACCAAAAGAAGTCCCCGATGGCATGGACGAGGTTCACCGCCAAGCTCGCCGAAACTGCGACGGCCTGTACCTGCACGCGCGGATCAGAATTTCCGAAGGCGCGCCAGCACCAACGCATGGCCACACCGATGAACAGCAGAGCCAGCGCGATCCCCGTCAGTCCGCTTTCAGAAGCGACCTGCAAGTAGCCGCATTCCGCGTGAGAGAACTCGCCCTCAAAACTTTCGGCGACATCCAATTGCAACCAGTGCGCGTCTGCGTGGGTACCAACTCCGGTGCCCAGCACTTTAAAGTCTTGAGCCACCGCCACGTTGGCCCGCCAAATTTCGGTGCGGCCCGTGCTGTTGCTTTCGAGTCGGGCCGACAGCGCTTCATAGCCATTGAAGTAGAACACGATCCCCACGGCAGCAGAGGCCAGTACCAGCCCTCCGAAGAGCTTGATCGACAACAAGCCCAGGCGGCACATCAATCCAACGCTGATGAACAAGCCGCACGTGACCGCCAGCAACCCGCCTCGTGACCAAGTCATCAGGATCGTCAGCACGGTTCCGAACAGCCCCACAAACCACAGCAGCAACGTCGCCAGATGCAGTTCGCGAGGCAGGCTGTTCGATGTCTCCTGTCCTGAGTCCTGCTGCTGCATCCGTCGCAGGATCACGCAAATTAATGGGCCGATTCCCATCGCGAGGAACTGCGACAGATGATTTTGGTTCGTGAAGCAGCCTCTGGGAACATCACCGGTCTCCCTGAAGGGGTGGCGAATTACCCAAAAGAAACGACCGTTGCCGGCCCAGTATTGAGCCTGTGCGAAGACCATCATCAGGATGACAACAATCGCGACACGGCTCATCATCTGTTCGACATCGCGAACCGTCTTGAGACGCTGAAACAGCACGACAAACAGAAGTGCATAGGCCATGAACGTGGCCAAACCGGACTCAGTCTCGGAGGGAGCCAGCGAGAGACGCGTCCACGAGTTCGCAAACAGAGGCGCGCGGTCCTTGGCAAACCACATCGGCAAGATTTCGGACATTCGAGGTGAAAGGAAGAGCAACCAGTCACCGGGCAACGGCACGATCTGAGTCAGTCCCACCACGATGCCAGCACACCACAACCATTCAGTTCCCGACCAACGGTAGCGCGGCTTCGACGAGGTGATCTCGTGCAACAACCAGCATGACATCGTGGCCGTGGCCCCGAGCACCATGACCAGTTGACCAATCGCCGCGCGACCACCAAAGCCGATCGCCACGCCGACAAAGGTGATCCAGAAGCAAGCGTCGGTCGCCGTCTCGAACAAGGAACGCGGGGATGCGGCGTTGTCATTCGGAATGCCTGCCGCAAAGTCCTGACGACGGCTGCTGCTTCGTTGCGAAGAGCGCCGCCGTGACTTGCTGTCGGACATCCTTGTCTCCATGAGAACCGATCTTTCCATCCGACCTCAGGCCACATCATCGGAGCGAGGTGGATGGGTAACTGAATCCACAAAACGCCGCAAGACGTTTTGTGAGTCGGCTCTTGCGTCTCATGACGTGAATGGAAGAACCCGAACTTTGTCGAGTCCGCTCACTTTCCGAAGTTTTCGATTGCACCGTGATTCAATCGGGAGTGAGGCGTTTCGCGCCTTGGGGCCGCGAGTCCGTCCTCGGGGTTCACGGCTTTCGCCGACGATCAGCCTTCCGCAGTCGAGTCGTCACGGCGGGACTCGAGCTAGGAGCGAGCTTCCCCGCAGGATCGTTCCCGTTTACGGCAACACGTGCGCTGACCAGAGGCAATGTGGCGGCGATCACCGAGGTGGTGGCTGTCGAGAGATTGGCTGCTGCCAATTCTCGTTCCTTGGCCAGCACGCGCAGTTCCTCGTTGAAAATTTGGATCAGAGCGAACAGGCACGAGGCAACAATGGGCCCGATGAAGATGCCCCACAACCCCAAGACCTGCAAAGCCCCAATGACGCTAATGAACGCCAGCAACGGATGCAGGTCGGCATTGCTTTGAAGTACGTACATTTTCACTCCGTTGTCGAGCATCCCCACAACAGCCAGTCCCCAAATTGCCAGACCAATTGCCGCGAACCAGTTCCCGTGCAACGCCAACCAAATGACGAACGGCCCCCAAACCATCCACGCTCCCGCCAGTGGGATCAGCGACACGATCGAAGCGATCACCAGCAGCACTCCAAAATGGCCGAATCCACAAACTTGGAGCGCCAATGCTGTGGCGAGCCCCTGCGCCAAAGCGGCCAGAAACGTAGCCGTCACCACCGCTCGAACGACCGTGGCAAATTTGTCTGCCAACCGCCGCTGGTATTCGACCGGCACCGGAAGCAGTTCTTCAACCGCAGTCAGGATCGCCGAACCGTCGGCCAGAAAGTAATAGAGTGCAGTGACAAACATCCCGCCCGAAACGGCGAGGGAAGCGAACATTCCCAACGCGGACGTGGCATAACCAAACGTCCGTCCGGCCAGCATTGTCGCGATGGATTGCAGGCTCTTGGATAGCTCTGTCTTGAGCTCCACCAACTGTTCATCGCTGACTCCTCCCGGGATGTAGGGACTGAGCCAGCCCAACTCCATGGTGACCAGCCGCGACCACATGAGATCGAGTCCATCGCGCCAGTCACGTCCGAGCGACTGATCGGCAATGTCGCGAAACTGCACGGCGGCGATGAACGTACCGACGGCCAGCGGCACCACCAACATGGCCGTCAAAGCCGTCGTCGTCAGTCCTGCCGCCCACGCCGCTCGCCCTCCCGTCTTTAGCAAGAAGTATCGTTGCAACGGCTGACAAATCACGGCCAATACCGCAGCCAGAAACAACGGCAACAGAAACGGCACGAGGACCTGATAGAAGGCCGTTCCCACCAGTACGATCAGCGCGAACAGCACCGCCAGCGAAACGAGCCGTGAGAACATGATCGGCCTCCGGGATGAAAGAATGCTGTAAGGCGAGCGGCAACTGTAATCCGTCCTACATCGGGTAAGCCAAGACCTGCCGCTCGCCTTAGCAAGCTGTTCGGTCGAGAACGACCGCGCGAAACCCGGCCATCAGCAATCCGGAAAACAAAAAACCCCTGTGAAACAGGGGTTTTGAGAGCAGTTGTCCCCATTTGGGAACCAATCAAATCGGGAGGCAACTGCCAAGAAGGTGCCGAAGGTGGGACTCGAACCCACACTCGGGGTGAACCGAACTGGATTTTGAATCCAGCGCGTCTGCCAGTTCCGCCACTCCGGCCTTCACGAGCGGGCGGCATCATGAGCGCGAGGTATCGACCCGTCAAGCCTACGGTGGAACTTGCTCACGGCCTTGGGAACAGTCGGTCAATGGTGGTCGGTCAGGTTTTCAGGGTGAGGGTATTCCAGCAGGAGTTCCAGTGGCCGTTGAGGTCGGTGGCTCGGCGGTCGGCGACGAAGCGATCGACTTGGGCCAGTTCTTCCTGAATCTCGTCGCCGATTCCCGCCCGATGGTCGCAGTCGTACGCCATCGCGGCATGGGCTTCCGCTGAAGAGAGATTTGGATACTGCCGACACATCTCGTCGGGCGACCATCCGTGGGCCAGGTAGTCCATCGCAAGCTGCGCGACGCGAACCCGTGGCCTGTGTTCCAGACGAGCCGGTTCACCTTCCAGTTTTCTGACTCTACCGGATTGCAGGTGTGAGATTTCTGAAGCCCATCAGTGAGGTTGAGGCGGTGAGGTTGTGGAGCCAGTGTTCGTGATAGCGTTTTC
>JAYVOX010000791.1:0-3158 GCA_043757695.1 Schlesneria sp. | reverse complement strand
CGAGGAATCACTTCAGGGGACCGTTTCCACGGCGAGTGCGCTGGATTGAGGACCAATCATGATCGAAGAGACGTTTGGAACCAGCGAACAAGCGGCGGCGGAAACGCTCATCGAGTTGGCTCTTGCGGAAGACTTGGCTTCGGCGGGCGATCTGACGTGCGCGGCGTTGATTCGTGCGGACGAACAGGCGGCAGTTCAAGTCGTCGCGAGGAACGCGGGCGTGCTGTCGGGCGCGACCATCGGGCGGCGCGTGTTTGCTCACCTGGACGCAGCCGTGCGTTGGAAGTCTCATCGCCGCGATGGTGACGCCGTGTCGGCAGGGATGGCGGTGGCCACGGTCTCGGGGCCGCTGCGATCACTGTTAATCGGCGAAAGAACGATGCTCAACTTCATGACGCATCTCAGCGGCATCGCCACACTGACTGGCCGCTTCGTCGCTGCCGTTCAGGGAACTCGCGCGGTGATCCTCGACACGCGGAAGACGCTCCCCGGTTGGAGGCTGCTCGAAAAATATGCCGTTCGCTGTGGAGGCGGGACGAACCATCGGATGGGTCTCTACGACGGAGTCCTCATCAAGGACAATCATCTCGCGGCGTGGACGGAATCGAACAGCATCGCGGCGGCAGTCGAAACGGCGCGGCAGCGCAGCCCGGCGGGAGTCTCGATTGAGGTGGAGGTCGATTCGCTGGAGCAACTCGAAGACGCACTGCGCGGTCAGCCCGACATCGTGCTGCTCGACAACATGAGCGTCTCCCTGTTGATTCAAGCCGTGGCGATTCGTGACCGTGCCGCATCGACCGTGTTGCTCGAAGCCTCGGGAGGGGTGACGCTCGATACGGTGACGGCGATCGCTCAATCCGGCGTCGAACGGATCAGCGTCGGCGGACTCACTCATTCCGCTCCCGCCCTCGATCTCGCGTTCGATTGGAAGTCGCGTTTGGCTGGAAGAGTCTCGTGAACGAAACCACAGTGAAGGAGGCCACGATGAATGTCGAAGCAACGCCGCCCGAAGTCGTCATCAAGACGCGCGAGAACGGGCCGCTACTGGTCTCGGGACCGGTGACGCTGGTCGATCATCTCGGCAACAAGTTTGACACGGCAGCGGGAGCCAACATCGCGCTCTGTCGCTGCGGGGCCTCGTTGAAGAGACCGTTCTGCGACGGGACTCACAAGACGACCGGCTTCGTCGCGAACGAGACTGCGCCAACATCAGAGTAGGCAGTAGCAGTAGGGTGTGTGGAGTCTTCGGAACAGACCATGTCGAGCGTTGAAAATGGTGCGTTCCGAAGACTCCAGCGAGGCGTTGCCTCAGACTAAAGTCAGGTCCATTTCTAATTGCGAATTGGTCATTGCGAATTGCAAAATGAAAGGCATCGGCGGCGAGGTGTTCTTCAATTTGCAATTGGAAATTAGCAATTACCAATTCGCAATTCTTCGTCCTTATGAAACTTGACTCATTCACAACAGGTTTCGCCCACGAAGGTGTCCACGCACCCTACGGTAGTCGGAGAGTACCCCTTTGAGTGGATTGGTGACGGGACTGGTCGGCTTGTTGGTCGGCTGCGGATTGAGCTGCTGGTTCGAGCGAATCAGTCGCGTCGAGCGAGCGGCGCTGAACGCGCGGGCGGTGTCGGCGCGCGTCCGCTGGCTGCGTTGTGGCGCGTTGATGTTGGTGACGGCCCTGTTGTTCGGCGGGCTTCACTGGGCCGAGCATGGAGCGCGCGTCCTCGATACGCCCGAGGTCCAACCGTCGTGGTTTGGTCGCGAGTCGCGGCTCTATTTCCATCTGGTCCTGATCACATTCCTGATCGTCGCGACGGCGATCGACTTCGACTGTTACGTCATCCCCGACGGGATCACGTTCTCCGGAATGCTCATCGGAGTATTCGGTTCGTTCGCCATCGGTGAGCTGCAACTCTGCCATCTGTGGGTGGACTGGTCGATCGCCATTCCCCAACTTCGCGGCCCGACGATCCCCGCGTGGTACGACTCTCATCAGCACTGGCACGCGCTCGCGTGGAGCAGCGCAGGGTTGGCAACGGGCGCGGCGCTGACATGGCTCGCACGCGACATCAGTTCGCGTGTCATCGGTCAGGAAGCGATGGGTTTTGGCGATGTCACGCTCATGGCGATGATCGGCAGTTTCGTTGGCTGGCAGGCGGTGGTCCTCGTGTTCCTCTTGGCACCGATTGCCGGACTGACGGTCGGCATCCTGATTAAGCTGGTCTCGGGAAAGACCTATCTGCCGTATGGCCCGTGGCTGAGTATTGCCGCTGTGTTCGTCCTATTCCGCTGGGGCTGGCTCTGGGAACAGACGCGAGTCATCTTCAGCGACTGGCTCAGTCTGACGGTCCTCGCCGGAGTCGGCGGCTTCGGCTTCGTGCTGTTGCTCGGTCTCGTTCGCCTCTATCGCGCCATTCCCGTGCGCCCGCAGTCGTAGGATCGTTCGAGGAATGGCTGTCGTGGTTGTGTGGTGATTCACTCGGACAGACCGAGTTCGCGGTCGAAGGTAGCCCTGTCGCTCCGCGACAGGGAGCGCGATGAACCAGGCCGCGATTTGGCGAGCCGGTGTACCGAGACTCAGAGAGCGATCCCCGCGCCCGCGCTTCCTGTCGCGGAGCGACAGGGCTACCTTCCAAAACCAAATGCGGACAGTCATTTCTCGAACGATCCTTAGCGGGTTCGTTGAACCGCCCGATCGCTTTGTCGGACCAAGGACGGACGAGGCGTCCATCCTACGAGACGCTCAACTGGCGACTTCGACTGAGGGAGGCCGGTCGTCGGACAGCTCCTCAACGTCATCGTCGAGTGGTGCTTCGTCAGACACGCGCTGCTTGCGAAGCAAGTGCATGTCCATGCCACCCAACGTCACGACGCGCTCCGTCTGCCAAGCGTCGGGCAGATGGAACTGGCTTTCGGCGGGAGTTCTCAGCACGAGCAGCGTGTTGTCGATCGACACCTCATTCCGCGTCAGCCGTTGCAATGAGCGGAACAGGGGTGAGCCAACCTTGAGGCCCTTGATCATCTCGTAAGGGGGATCAAAAAAGATCACACCGTAGGGATACCACGCTTCCTGCCCCTGCGCTTTGAACGAGCAGCGGAGGCAGTCGGTTCGCCAGCACAACACTCGGTCGGCAACACCCAAGTGTTCGACGTTC
>JAYVOX010000790.1:0-3159 GCA_043757695.1 Schlesneria sp. | reverse complement strand
CTCATTGGGTCGCGTGGAGGCCGTCAATCCGAACCCGCCCGCGCCGCCTCTTATCAGCGAGGCGGATCGCATCACCTCGGTTCCGGGCTTTCGCGGCGAGCGGCTTCCGTTGCCGAGATCGATCATGCCGACCGCCATGACGTTTGATGACAAGTCTCGATTGATCTTCACGTCGCTGAAGGGACACGTTTATCGGGTTGATGTTGGTGAAGTGGTCGCACTGTCGCAATCAGAGGGACAGCCGCAGGCTGTGTTGGTTCCCTCGCCCCCGTCTTCGGGGGAGAGGGCTAGGGTGAGGGGGCCGAACGGTAAGGACGCTTCCCAACCTCAATTAGCCGAAGAAAGAACCCCTCACCCTCACCCTAACCCTCTCCCCTCCAAGGCGAGGGGCGAGGGGACAAATCCGAAGAAACCTGCATCGTCGGTAACGCTGACGACGCTCACCGAAGGATTGGCCGCACCGTTTGGTTTGCTCTGGAAGCCGCAGGAACCATCGGGCAAATACCCCGGACAGCCAATCCTCATCGTCGCGCACAAGCCCGAGTTGTTGAAGCTGGTTCTGAAGGACGACACGAGGGTGCATGAACGCGAAGTGCTGTCCACCGGCTGGGGACTCACCGACGACTACCACGACTGGACCTGTGGGATCGCGAAGGACTCGAAGGGGAATTTGTTCATTGGCCTGGCCAGCGACTACACGTTCAAAAACCGGCCGAAGGAAAAGTCACGCTGGCGCGGCGACGTCCTGCGGATCGACCCGGCGGGCAAGATTGAGTCGATCGCGCGTGGGTTGCGGTATCCGACGGGCCTCGCGATCGACGATCAGGACCGTCTCTTCGTCACCGATCAGCAAGGCGTACAAAACACGTTCAACGAGTTGAACTACATTCAACCCGGACATCGTTACGGCGTGCCGAGCCGTCACGAACCGGAGCCGGACGCGCCGGCCGATCCTCCGGCAGTACAGATCCCTCATCCGTGGACGCGCAGCGTGAATGGAGTCGTGTTTGTACCGAGGAAGAGGGAGTCAAAAGCCAGAAGTCAGAAGTCAGAATCCGGACAGCCGCAGGCTGATCTTGTCCCCTCGCCCCCGTCTTCGGGGGAGAGGGTTAGGGTGAGGGGGCCGAGTGGCGAGCAGACTCCCGATGACAAGACCGAAGCAAGAAGAACCCCTCACCCTAACCCTCTCCCCTCCAAGGCGAGGGGCGAGGGGACAGGAGGGGCCGCGTCGGCTCTCGACCCTCGTCCCTCGACCCTCGACTCCCTCGCCGGCCACTTCCTCGCGGCCGAATACAACAACAACTCCATCATCCGCATGAGCATTCAAGACGTGGACGGCATCGTGCAGGGGGCGGTCTATCCGTTCAGCAAGCCCACGTCCGACGAGGCTCCGCTGTCGGCGACACCGGGGAGTGGTGGCAAGCCGGTGCCGCAAGACTCGTCGAGCTTCATCGGCCCGATTTGCATCGGCATCAGTCCGAGCGGCGACATCTACGTCGGTGGCTTTCAGGACGGAGGCTGGGCGGGCGGGTTGAACATGGGCGACATCGTGAAGCTCACCCCGGAGGGCGATTTCCCCAACGGCCTACGCGAAGTTCGAGCGACCGCGCGCGGCTTCGACCTCGAATTCTTTCACCCGGTCGATCCCGAACTGGCTCGACAAATGAGCCACTACAAAATCTCGGGCTACACCCGCGTCTGGAAGGGAGACTATGCGACTCCCGATTCGGGCCGCCACAACGGCGACGTGACTGACGCCAAGCTCGACGATGCGGGACGAACGGTTTCGCTGACGGTGACTGGTCTCAAACCGGGCCACGTCTACGATGTCTCGGTCGGCGAAATCGGGCGAGCAGATCAGCGAATCCTCTGGCCGTCGCTCGGGCATTACACATTGCATCGAATTCCGAAGTAGGACCGCTCAAAACTAGCCCGACGCGCGAGCGAGGGCTGGACATCCATTGTGAGCGAAGCCCTCGCTCGCGCGTCGGGCTAGTGTTTCCAAGTTATGAACCAGCGTTTGAGGAACTTCCCATGGTTACGGTTCTCATCACCGGCGCGACTCGCGGGTGCGGGCGGGCGATGGTCGAGCGGTTCGTTGAGTCGGGTCACACGGTCGTCGGGTGTGGTCGATCGGCATCGCACGTTGTGGAATTGCGGAAGCAGTTCGGCGCGCCGCATCGCTTCGATGTAGTGGACGTGAGCGACGACAGGCAGGTCGCCACATGGGCGCGATCCATCATTGAGGCGGGGCTGGTGCCGGACTTGCTCCTCAACAACGCCGCCGTGATGAACGAGCCGGCACCGTTGTGGGAGATCGCCGCCGCCGAGTTCGATCAACTCGTGAGAGTCAACATTTGCGGAGTGGCCAACGTGATCCGGCACGTTGTCCCGGCGATGGTCGAGCGACAGCGGGGCGTGATCGTCAACTTCAGTTCCGGCTGGGGACGCAGCACGTCGCCCGAGGTCGCTCCGTACTGCGCATCGAAGTACGCGATCGAGGGTCTGTCGCTCGCACTCGCCCAGGAACTGCCGCGCGGCATGGCCTCGATCCCGCTCAACCCCGGCATCATCAATACCGAGATGCTGCAAACCTGCTGGTCCGACGGCGCGAGCCGCTACCCAACCCCGGACCGCTGGAGCCGCGCAGCCGTCCCCTTCCTGCTGAGCCTCGGTCCGAAAGACAACGGCCAATCGCTGAGCGTGCCGGGGTGAAAAGTAGCCCTCACGCTCCGCGTGAGGAAAGCCGGTCACAGATGTGCGTCCTTGGTCAATCGGCTCTCCTCACGCGGAGCGTGAGGGCTACTTTGGAGAGTTCCTACGATCCAGTCCCCCACCGTGTGGCCGGGGCAGGAGCGGCTTCGTGATGCCCCGGTTTATGGAGCCGAGAACAGATCCCGTGGCTTCGCCCAAAGCGGCTCCAGCCACGGCCACCCCGCCGAGTCGTTTTTCCGCCAACATGGCTTTTGAGATAGTTTCTTAGCTCGACTTTTGCCATCGGCTTCGGCGCCGACGACGCTATTTCGCAGGTCTTCCCAGTTTCTCAACCCGATTTTTGAAGACCCCCATGAATTACGGGGGTTGCAAAAACTCAAACACAATCAAAACCCCGCAGAATTTCAGCGTTGGCACTTTGGGAGATATGGCAAAAGTCGAGCT
>JAYVOX010000789.1:0-3160 GCA_043757695.1 Schlesneria sp. | reverse complement strand
TCCTCGCAGAAGAACGTCAGTTTGCGATCGGGCGTCCGACAGAAAACCATCCGCCCGGTGGCACCGCCGATATCGACCTGACAGTCGCGATAGTGCATCCCAAACCTCTGTCCGGTGGAGGTGACCGCCACCATGCCACTGACGCTCAACTCGATGAGAGCACTCGCGCGGCCCCCTTCGATCTCATCGCTGAAGACGCCCCCTTCAAACTCGGATGGTCCATACATCTCAATCTCCCGCCGGGTCAATCCTGGTTCTCGCAGCAGGACGGTTCAGTTGTTCGCATTGGAAAAATCAGCCGTTGGGCGCTAGCCCACGGTTTGCGAAGAAACCGGACGCTAGCGCGTACCGGCTCAAAGACTGAATCGCCCTCGCTCTCACGGTGCAACATCACTCGCATCGCGTTGCTGCGGGCGTATGCTACGCCCCCGTCGCTCACTCTTCACGTCTGCCCGTTTCGTCAGAAGGTCTCCGTCATGCTTGCTCGAATCCTCGAACCCGAAGTGATGGACACCGCCTCCGAGGCGAACGACTACAACAGCATGGACCACCGCACGGTGAACCGAATCTTCGTGGATGATCTGCTGGCGGCCGCCGCTGCGAGTTCGCAGCCCACCATCAAACCGTGGCTGATCTTCGACGCGGGGACCGGCACGGCGCTGATCCCGTTGGAACTGATGAGCCGCTGCGTCACCGCGACCATCACGGCGAGCGATCTTGCCGAGCAGATGTTGATTGTCGCGCGCGCCAACGTGCGCGCGGCGGGATTGGCGGACTCGATCCGGCTGATCCTCAGTGACTGCAAGCAACTCCCCGACGGCAACGCCACCTACGACATCGTCATGTCGAACAGCATTGTGCATCACATCCCCGAACCGTTGTCGGTCCTGAAGGAACTGTGGCGAGTCCTCAAGCCGGGCGGCCTGTTGTTCGTGCGCGACCTGATGCGTCCGGTTGACCTCACCGCACTCGAGGGCATGGTCCAAACTTATGCGGGCGACGCGAACGTGCACCAACAGCAGATGTTTCGCGACTCATTGCACGCAGCGCTGACCGTTGGTGAAGTGAGCGACCTCTTGGCGGCCACCGGCATTCGCCCCGATGCCGTTCGCGGCACGAGCGATCGCCATTGGACAATCGAGGTCCAGAAGTGAGTAACTCCCCGGTGGAAGAACGCGCCAATTACATCCGCGTCTGTGAGTCTGAACAGTGACCAGACCTCGCTCGGGGATGAATGAGACCGTTTGATTGTTGGTTCGGAAGGGGCCATCCGACAAAAAACCGGAGTGATTCTTGGACAGATACTGACAGTAACTCGACCTATTTTGCGGACGTGGGGTTGTTGGCGGGCCACGAGTGGATTTGTCCGACTGAGTCGCCAGCGATGATTGTGGCACCGTCAAAGGTGACTGCGACTCGCGTCGGGAGGATCCGAATGCGGGCGGGCGAAGTCTTGTTGGTCGGGACATTGTCTTCGATCGAGAAGGTCTTCAGCTCGCGGCCGTTGTCGGACCAGAGGCGGATCTTTTGGTCTCGCCCGCAGGTGGCGAGTTCGCCTTGAGGACCGAAGGCGGCGTCGAGCACTCCATTGGCGATCTTGCCATACAGGCCCGGCGGTCGCTGCGGCGGGTGGGCGTCGGCTTTCGAGAACGCGGGGAACCCGGTGGTCACGTCCCACCAGACGATCAAGCCATCCTCGCCGCACGAAGCCAGCACTTGGCTGTCGCTGCGCCAGGCCAAGGCTCGCACCGCGCCTTTGTGTTCGGACAGCGACAACACCACGCCACCGCTGTTCGCATCCCACAGATGGATGCTGCCGGCGCGATCTCCCGACGCGAGCAGCTTGCCGTTGGGGCTGTAGGCGAGCGACGTGAGCCAGTCCGTGTGCTTCGTGAGCGTGTGGGCCAGCTTGCCATCCTCGGTGGAGAAGACTTTCACCACGCGCCCCGATCCGCCGATCGCCACGCGCCGTTCGTCGGGCGAGATGTCGGCGGCGATGACGGCATCGACCTCATCACCGATTGTCGCCAGGCGCTTTCCGCTTTTGACATCGAACAGGACGGCCGCTCCGCTCTGTACGGGACGGCCACCCGCCGCGAGCAGCACCGCGCCCGAACGGCTGAAACGCAGCACTTGCGGCTCTCCTTCGGGAAACGGGAGCGCTCCCAGACTGTCTCGCGAGGCGGGGTCGATCAAGCCAACTGATTCAAACGACGCAACAGCCACGAGCGGCGCGCGGGGACTGGCGGCGAGTGCGAGTATGGGAAAGGGACGAGTCGTCGGTGTGAGTTCGACGACCGGCAATTTCTCCGGCATCGGCGGCGGGCCGCTGAAGTTCAGCGCGACCGGACTGGGTTTGAAGGCGAGCGTCTGCACCGAGACGGCACTGCCGGCGTTCTGCCTCAGACCGGTGTCGATCCATGTCTTGATCAGCGCGATCTGCGCGACGGGGAGCGGATCGTTGTTGGGCGGCATTCGCTCGTCGGGGTTCTCCGCAGTGATGGCTTTGATGAGGCGACTGGCACTCGACCGCCCGGCCACGACGACCGGGCCGCCGCTGCTCCCCTTCTTGACGGACGCAAAGCTCGACAGGTCGAGACCCGCTTCCTGTTTGGATTCGCCGTGGCATTGTCGGCAGTGACGTTTGAAGATCGGGGCGACGTGATCGTCGTAGGTGACGGGCTTCGCATCTTCGGCACGGATGCCCGCGTTTTGGATGAGGCACACCACCGCGAAGGCCAATAGGAATGGTACGAACTGACGCATGATGTGTTGGCAACTCCGGGCCGGGTCTAGTTTCATCAGCCGGAACGCGCTAGCGTCCGGTTCGGATCGAAGACAACCGGACGCTAGCGCGTTCCGGCTGATGGTCTGAGGCAAAGCCTCGCTAGTGGTTGAACGCGAACTCGGTCGAATTGAGCAGGCTCCAGAAGATGTCCTCGTAGACGGTCTGGTCCTTCACCGCTTCGCCCACGAGTTCTCGCATGGCCGTGGCCTCGTCACTCGTCGGGCGGCGGCTGAGCGTGCGGATGAAGAGTTCTTCGATGATCTCTGCGGGTGCCCCCTTTGATTCCACGATCGCCTTGATCTTGCCACTTGCCGCGAGCCGATCGCGCACGGTGTCGCCCACCGCCAGATGCAGAACCTGCGAAAGTGTCGG
>JAYVOX010000788.1:0-11803 GCA_043757695.1 Schlesneria sp. | reverse complement strand
GCCGTGAGTTGGTCCCCTTCGTCGATGTTTTTGAGGATGCCCAGTCGCGCCGCCTGCTGTTGCAGTTTGGAGTCTCGAAAACCAAAGGCTTGTTCGGGCGGAACCGCGATCCGCCGCCGCTCGCCGACGCGCATGCCGATCACGGCACGGCTGACACCCAAGATCACTTCGGGACCGCCCGCCACAAATTCCAACGGCTCACGACGCCCCGAGGTCTCAATGACACAACCGTCGGCCGCGAACGACGTGTAGTGCAGTTGAACGCGATCACCGGAATTGACGATGGTCATGGCGAGGTCTCTCGGCAGTGAGGCAAGTGGTGAATCTGACGAACTCTACTTCACGATCTCTCACAACAGGACATGGCAGTTGCGATTGCGGATATCGATCGCGCGGTGTTCGTATTCATCCGCCTGAGCGACTTGTTGAGCGGTGCGGAGCAAACCCGAGAAAGTGAGCAGCGCGTCGGCCACTTGTTCGGACTCGTTCCCATAGCAGCGTTGGCACATTTTGACCGTCCGTTCCATCCAAGTTCCCGCCTCATCAAGGCGACTTTTGGACAGATAAAGTCGAGCCAAGCTGTTAGCGAAGCGAATGCCGTTGGGATTGCCGATGCCGAGTGCCTTTTCGCTGATGGCGAGGCCCAGTTGCAGCGCCTGTTCCGCTTCGACGAATCGGTCGCGGGCCAGATATGTTTTGGCCAGCCGCTTGATCCCCGGCAGGAGTGAGACGTGCTCGTTTCCCAACGCCTGTTCACGCAGGGCGAGTTCTTGAATCGTGAGTGACTCCGCTTGAGAAATACGATTCAAGCGGCGTGCCGCTTCGGCGGCCACGCACAGCACATCTGCCAGCGCCACCGGTGGACATTCTTTAGCGTTTTGATAAATCGCGGTGGCTCTGGCTCCGATCGACAAGGCCCGCGACGGCAGACTTTGTGCGAGTGCGAGTTGACCGAGCCGAGCGAGAACTTCGGCGACGAGAGGATGATCCTTGCCGAGGCTCTGCTCGCGCAACTCCAACGCCCGGCCGAGGACTTCTTGAGCTTCCTTCAGATCTTGGCGTGCGAGCGAGACTTCACCCAGCCAGACGAGGGTCTTGGCCAGTTCCGGATTGTGCTTGCCGAACAGTTGTTCCGAAAGTTCGAGTGCGCGACGGTGAAAGCCGCGTGCGGCAGCAAGGTTCATCCGCGCGGCATTCAGGCAACCGAGGCCGTTCAACGTCTGGACCAACTGCGGGTCGCGCGCCGGCAGACAACGTTGCTGAATCTCCAACGTGCGATTCAGCGTCCGTTCCGCATTGGCGAGTCGTCCCGCCGTCAGGTGGACGTAGCCCAAGCTGCACAAGGTCAGCGCGAGTTGCACCTCATCAAGCGGCTGCTGCTGCTCGAAGACATTCACCGTTTTATCGAGCAACCGTTCGGCGGCCGCATGTTTGCCGAGTGCCAATAACGCCTCCGCCAACTGACGCTGCGATTTCGCAATAAGGACATGTCCCACCGGATGGAGGCGACGACGAATCGTGGTTGCCTTCCGCAGCAGAGACTCCGCCGATTCGAGCCGTCCCGCTTGCAGACGGTAAGCGCCGAGGTTCGATAGCCCTTGAGCGACCAACGGGTGATACCAACCGACCTGGACTTGCGTCTGTCGCACCGCGCGAATCGTCAGTCGTTCGGACTGTTTCAAGCGGCCGTCCAATCGCAGGACTGCCGCGAGGTTCATGAGCTGCACACCGAGTGTCGGATCGCCGGGAGCAAGCCGTTTGCGTGCGTCTCGCAAATTGCGGACGAAAGCCCGGCGCGCCTGGTCGTACTCGCCCCGCGCGACGTGCAGCGCGGCGAGATTGTTCCGAGCGCGAATCCGTTGCAAATGTGCCGCAGCGGACAAGGACTCACCCACGATTTCGGTGGAGTGAATGCTGTCCGCATCGTTCCCGACTGCGGCCTCGACTGGTTGAGTCACGCTCGGAGTGAGCATCGCGATGACGCGCTGGCACGTCGTCAGCGCCACATCCAATCGACCACGGCGGTGATGGAGTTCGACGAGTTGATTCAGTGCTGCGGCGACCTCACTGACCGCCGCCGTTGTCACGGGGCCGGTCTGTAAAGAGAAGCCGATCAGCAACTGTTCGGCACGTTCGAGTTTGCCCTGCGAGACTAAGATCGAGGCCAACCACGACAAGTTCTGCACGGTCGTTTCGTGCAACGCACCCAGTTGAGTTTGGCTGAGTTTCCACAGTTCTTGAACGCAAGGACGGGCGCGGCCCGGCTGACGATGGGCGCAATACCAGCGTGCCAAGCGTTGCATTGCCGCCTGTTGTTCTGGTCCATTCGCTACCGACCGGTTACGGGCAGCAGCAAGCTCATCCAGCAAGCTTTGCTCGGTCGCCATTCCGGTCATCCTCTCGAAAAAATATCGGTCGTGAATGCGAGTGCTTCCTGACCGCCGACAACGTCCTCAAGCGGTTTTGTCGCTGGCAATCGCAATCCGCGACTCGGCTCGGTCGTCGGGGCACTCCAAGCCAGCGGTGACAGCGCGGGACCGACCGACTGCCGCGTCCGGCGACGTTGCAACGTCGAACGCATCTGGTCGAGTTGCCACCGGTACGAGCCGAAGTTCAATTGTTTGGGCAGCTCGCGCCGCAGCCGATCCAACCGTTGCGCAAAGGCACCTGCATCGGCCTCATCGAGCTGCCCGGCATTTGCCGCCAGTTCGAGTTCGTGCAGGACTTCATCGAGTTCGTGAGCCAGCGCCGCACGATGCTCGGCGACTTGGGCCTCGCGCTGCGTGCGCAGCGTGTCCCGTTTGGAGTCACTCGACCAGACATTGAGTTCGAGCAAGCGTCCCGTCGCGGCATGATCGCCGTGCAGTGCGTGAACGTTGTAGGCGTAGGCCCAACTGCTGTCGCCGCGTTCAATGTGATCAAACAATTCGCGTTCGAGCGTCGCGGGATCGGCCTCGGGCTGCCACTGCTCGTTCAGCTCCAACCCCGGAACTTTCAGCAGTTCCGCATGGAGGGCGTGTCGCAGTTCGACCTCTTGCAACGGCAGCGACAGTCGGCCCTCGAACAGACCGTGAATGCGTTCAATGGACTGCCGACAACACGCGATTCCCGCTCGAATGAGGGGCGAGGTCGTCTGTTGCCACTGCTCGTTCAGTTCGTCGAGGACTCCGGTTGTCCGTTGTCGAACCTCATCACGCAGATCGAAGGCATCGGGCGGTAGTGGAGCCGCCGCTGGTGAAACGCCGACGGCACCGATTCTGAGCCAACGGCTCGCGAAGTCGATCGACTTGTGCAGCACCGCTTGCATCTCTCCGCTGAACGAAACGGTTCCGCGCGCCGCCGCATCAAAACTGGCGGTCGCACCGTTGCGGGATCCAGACTCCGTCGCTTCGGTTCTGAGCAGCGCGGAAAGTCGAGTGATTTCCTGGCGAACTCCGTTTCGTTCACTCGCGTCGTCGTGGATGACCGGACGTAGCAGTCGCGAGGCCAAGAGCAAAACTTCCTGCCACTTACACCAGACTTGAGTCGCTTCGGCGTGACGGATACTCGTGCTGGCGGTGAGTGTCCAATGCGCATGCAGAAAGAGCGGCGATGTGCGTCCAAAGTGGACTGATTTGCAAGCCGCCTCTTCCAGCCACTGTTCGGCGGCGAGCGCCACCGCTTGCGTATCAGGCTCGTTCCCACCGTCCATTGGCGAGCGAAACATCTCGACAACCTGGCCGTTGAGTCGATCGCCGTAGAACGCGATCCGACTGCAATAGTTGTAGAGCTGACTGCATCCCGGCTCGATCTTGAAGGCCCGCAAAATCGAAGTGGCCGTGTTGCCACCCGAGATCAGCGCGGCAGGCAACGCGGCCGCTCGTAGAAAGTAACCGAGAGCCACCCGCCGTTCGGAGCAGTCGTCAAAGAGAAATTCCGGACGGAAGTTGCGCAGATCACTGTCCAGCTCGCGCGCCAATTCGCCGTTGGATTCACTGACGTGCGCGGCCAGCACCAACGAACGCAACAGCCAGGCGGGTGGCAACGGAACCGGCAAGGACGGGCGGAACTCGGCGCACAGCGCCAGGTGCCTCGCCAGCGAGAGCCGATTCTCCGTGAGCAACTTCACCACCGTGTCCGATAGACGTGCCGAGCGCTGCGCGGTGTCTTCGACACTGCACAGGGGCGATATCGGCGATGGCACGGATGTCGCCACGGGCGGTGGAGTCGGCCGTGAACCGGTCAACGAGGAACTGGCGGAGACCGGCAGAGCGACGGGAAGCGTCAGGCCGCGCAGCTTGGCGGGAGGAGTGGGTTCGTCAAAAACGCTTTCCGCAAATGGGGACGGCTGAAAGATGGAGTCTGGGCCAGGCAAGGTCTGTTTCGGCGCGAACACTTTGGATTCAGGCACGCTCACTTGATGATTCGGTACCGACACGTGACTCGGTCGTGACCCAGCTCCCGTCGCGTTCACGGCGGAATTCAAGTCGGGAAAAGGCTTCGCATTCGCCTCGTTGGCGGATCGGGATGCGTGATTCAGAAAGTTGTTTGAGGAAGCGATCGCGGGCAGGGACATCGCTGTCGCGGCGGCTGTTGCCGAAGCCGCCACTGCCGCCACTGCGATTGGTTTCGGTAGAGCCACAGTGGTCCCATCCACCTCGGTGACGAGTGGTCTTGGAACAGGCGTGGCATCTGCCGCCGTTGAGTTCGTGCCGCGTTGAATTCGGCATCGAGCAATGGCAGTCGCCAGTTGCCTCCCGTATGTGGCGGTGACTTGATCGTTGCACTCGATCCATTCCGCATCGGACAACCGATCACCGTACTCGCACAACTTGAGCAGCAAGTTCAGAGGATGCGTTTGCTGAAAGACGGCCGTCAATTCGGCGTCAAGGCTGGGGCCATTGGGCTGCACGGCGAGGCTCTTCAAGCGGCGGGCTTCCGCCTGACACAGCGCGAGCGGCGCGAAGTCGGCCGTCTCGATGTGCTCAAACGTCAACACTTGATCCAGCACTGCCACCGCCTGCTCGCGACACTCTCGTTCGGACAACAGCCGCTTCACGTCGTCGAGCGAAGTTTGATCTCGCACGGTCACGTCGCTGCGGGTCGGGTCGTCCGTGAGCGGCACGACGACGCCACTCAGTTGCTGCACCAATTGCAACGTGCGTGCGCGATAAGCATTGAGATCGTCGATCAGGTCATCGCCGGGCGGCTCACCGATGGAGTCGAGTCGGTCGGCCGCCGCCGTGAGTCGCCCCGCCAGTCGCTCGCGTCGTTGGCCGAGTTGATCCAACTCCTGACGCAGTTCGTGCAGACGGTTCAACGTTGTCATGACTGCTCCAGCGAATTCGTGCGGCGTGAGGAGGGATGACATGGCGAACGCGAGAAAGAAATCCAAGTCCGTGATGGTTCACGTCCTTGTCGAGGAGCGGCTTGGAGCGAGACGTTGAACCGTCATGCTGCTGGAGTCGGGACGAAGCGTCTCAAGGTCTCATCGTGAGGACCACACGTTGAGGCTCTTAGGATTCGCGCATCAATCAGTGGCAGTAGCCGAACTCGTGAGAGTTCGGACTGAAGTCTCACGACTTCAGCTACGCCAGTGATTCCTGCGCGAGTCCTTAATTGCCGTGGTCACTCTAAAACACGGTGGTCCCGGTAATGCGGCTGACATCTCCGTGGATGCTGTCCCCTTCGACGAGGTCATGCGTCACTTCCGTCGGATCGCTCACGGGGAGTGCGCGTTTGCGCTCGCGCGCTGGCAACGCCCGTTCGATCGGTCCGATCCCCTCGGATTGCAGCTTGGCTTCCAAGGCTTCGATCAGCTTCTCGTAGACCGCGTTCTGAACCTGCGGTGACTGAAACGTGTTCACCACCGAAGCCATTCCGGGCAAATATGACAGCAGCGTTTTGTAGCGGAGAGCACTCATTCGACAGCCCTTTCAAAACCATTGGCGTGGGGTAAGCAGTTTCCTGCTTCGAGATCAGTACACGTCATCCGAGGACACGGGGCGCTGGCCCTTACAGTTATTGCCAAACCGCCGACGACAGATCCTCGCCGAAGCGGAGTTCCTTCACGGCGGCTTCAGCGGACACGGGCAGCGTCAACCGATGCCTGACAATCGCCGTCACCAAGTCACGGCCATAGGACTCGGCCACGACATCATTCAGTGCCAACCAACGCTCATCGCTCAACTCGCCGTGATGAGCCACCAATTTGACGACGGCTCGCAACGGATGGTCATTTGCCAGGAGTCGCTTGGCACAGGCCGCCGCTTCTGACGGCGAACTGGCCACCAACTGATCGCGCAGTGCCCGGCCTTCCGAGACACAGCCTTGCCACATCGGCAACTCACGGTCCCCTGTCGTCTGGATCGCCTCCAGACAGTTCAGCACGGCCAGCGCCCCGCGCACGGAGACCTGACATTCCACTTCGTGTTCCAACGCGGTCAGCGAATCGGCGGTCGAAACCGTGTTGGGCACGTTGTCTTCTCGACCCTCATTTCTTGGCCACGACGACCGCAGCTCGCGGAAGTCGTTACGGAACTGCCACAGCTCTTCAATCGTCTCGGTCGAAGCGACGCGCCCGTTTTCGGCTAGCCCCCGCGAGGCATCTCGCAAAGCCGCAGACAAGCCGCCGCTGCGTTTCCGCAACTCGCCCACCCGCGTCCGAAATCGGTCCAGTACTTCTTTCACGATGACTTCATCCCCCCGTGGTTAAACCAACTCAGCCTCAGATTTGCAGCTCAATCTGTAGCCACGTTTCGCCAGAACGTGGGCTGTTTGAGCGTCCCGCCCGAACTCTGGCGAGGTGCGGCTACTACGTCTCACTTCAGGCCGCGTGAGGTCTAAACCAACTCAGCCTCAGATTTGCAGTTCAATCTGCTCGCTGGGACCGCAACACGCGGACCCCAGGCAGATCGTCCGAGGCTCGATTTGCGAACCGCAAACCGGTGCCTCAAACCTTCGCCAGACTCGGTGCCGCAGCCGGAGTTGGACGACGCACGACTTCAGCATGTTCGATCGCGGCGGGTTCAGGACGCTTGGCACCCTTCGGCTCGGTGCTGGTGACCGATCCGACCGTGAAGCGACCGTTGAAGGTCGATCCCGATTCGACGTTGAGGTTCTTCGTCAGCACGTCGCCGTCGATGATGCTCGACGACTTGATGACCAGCAGTCCGAGGGCTTGAACGGTCCCTTTGACGCGTCCCGCGACTTCGGCGTGTTGAGCCAGAATGTTCCCTTCGATGATGCACGACTGACCGACGATCAACGAGGTCTTGGTCGTGACATCGCCACGAACCACACCCTCTACGACCAGATCGCCTTCGGCAATGATGTTGCCGTCAATCACAGTTCCCTTACCGATGACGTTTGGCATGTTCGGCTGTTCCTCTTTAGCGTTGGATGGTTCTTCGATCTGTGGTGCGGATTTGAAATTCATGTGCGACTGTGGTGCGGGGGCAGCCATCGACTCGGCCTTCTTCGACTTCGGTCCAAACATGGGGCGTCCTTCCTAACTAGCGATGAAAAAACAGAAGTACTCTCGAAAACGAACCTGATCCCGCCGCCGACGTTGGGTTGGCGAATTGCTGCTGACGACTGGATCGCGATGCCTGTTGAGAGCCACGCTGGAGTGTCTTCATGCAAACCCCGTTCTGACTTCCGGAAACTTTCTCCCGATGTCGCCTCGAACCGACAAGTCGGCCCGATCGTAGGAGTCGTAGCGGTTGTGAGAGCAAATCGAGGGACGACCGCGCCTGCCTCAAACGGCACGAGAATCAGAACCGTTGCAACCTGAAGTGGGATCAAGGCCGCGTCTGTTCGAGAGATGTTGCCGAAAGTCCACGTCAACGTGGACGAGGCCGACTTCTGGCAACATGCCGACACGGCGCGAACGGACAATTGGCATGAGGTGCCGTGTGTCGCCCGATTGACGGCCATTCGCTTACGAGTTGACGTTGGGTTCGATTACTGAATCGGCACCGTTCAATCGACTGAACGTCACTTTGCGCATCAGCATCGCCCGTTGAGGCCCCGCCCAGCGAGTCCGAATGCCGACGATGCGACTCTCACCCGGCAGGACTTCCGCCAGCAGTGCCCCCGCCCATTCCGCTCGCTGGTTGTTGTCGAGCGAGACGTAGCAGAGTTCCCGGCCGTGCAGCATCCCCTCGAAACAATGCCGCGCACCGAGGAACGAAGTCGCCTCGCCAAACACGCGCGCACCGACTTGTCGCAGATGGAGTCGCATGACGAGCGGAGCGATCAATTCCTCATCGGCGTCGAACTCAGCTTGCCACCACGTGTCGTTGAGATGAATCTCGGCGGTCACGCGATCGAAGCGGTGCGTCTTTCCGGTGGCACTCGCCCGGCGACCTGCGAGATAGGCCCACAACACCAGCGGCGACATCAGCAACACCAGCGCAATGACGGTGACAACGACTTCCGCCGGGTTGATGTTCATGGAACCGACTCCCTAGTCCAGTAACCCGCAGCGTGTGCGAGGGAGTTGCTTGATGGACTCCCTTGCTTACGCTGTGGATTACTGAATTCCCTCGCTCACGCTGCGGGTTACTCCGCCCGATCGAGTTGATCGGAACTGGCGAGAACCAATCCCACCTGCAACCGGCGACCGTCGCGGACCACGGTCAACACGATCTCTTCACCCGGCTGCTTGGCTTCGATGTAACTCAGGAAGTCTTCGGCCGTCACGATTTTCTGATCGTCGATCGCCACGATCAGGTCGGCCGCCGTGCGGTCTTGCCGTGTGAAGGTGAAGGGGCCACGACGCTGCTTCGTGATCTTGGGGCCGTGTAAGCCCGCCTTCTCCGCCGGCCCGTTGGGTCGCACTTCGGCGACCAGCAAGCCCTTCTCCGTCTGATAAACCTTCTCGATCCCACTCTCGGGACGGATGACTCGCCCATGTTTCAACAGTTGCGGAACGACACGCGACACCATGCTGACCGGAATTGCAAAGCCGACGCCCGAGCTTTGTCCCGAGGTCGTGGCGATGGCCGTGTTGATCCCGATCAAGCGTCCGTGTGCATCGAGCAACGGCCCACCCGAACTGCCGGGATTGATCGCGGCGTCGATCTGAATGATCGACTTGATCTTCCAATTGCCGTGAATCTGGAGCGAGCGGTTCAAGCTGGAGATGATGCCGGTCGTGAGCGTCCGCTCCAAACCAAACGGGTTGCCCAGTGCATAGACACGCATCCCGACCTTCAACGGGCGCGAGTCACCGAGCATCACTGGAAACAGTTCGTCCTCGGAAGCGTCGATACGGATCACAGCCACATCGTTGAGCGGATCGGCTCCCACGAGAGTCGCATCGTAGGTCTTGCCGTTGAACAGCGAGACCGCGATCTCCTTTGCTCCTGCGACGACGTGATGATTCGTCAGGATGTGGCCGTCCAAATCAATGATCGAACCCGATCCGGAACCTTCCGATTGCTCGACCATGATCAGCCGCTCGGTCTTCACCGACTTGGCCGTGATGTTCACGACGCTGCGATTGGCGGTCTCGTAGACGGCAATGTTGATCGCTTCTTCGGGAGTCAGTCCGTCCTGATCGAAGGCTCGCGCGGCCAGAGAACGGATCCGATCCACTGGCGGTATCGGTGCGGGATTGCCGCCGCGTTCTTGAGCCAGTGCCTGGGCCACAACCGGCGAACTTCCGCCCGCATTCAGTAGCCAGACGGTCAACATGCTTCCCAGCACAGCCGAACACAGACATCCGAGAGCCAGTCGCATGATGCACCTCAGTAAACTCAACCGTCCGCAGCGCGCGAGTTGGTTCGCAACTTCGGCCTCGATATCCTCGAACTCAATGTCGCAGCCGCGCGGGCGAGGTATAGGTTCTTTCCCCCGGTGGCTCAAGACCGTAAGCAGCCGTCAGGATTCGCACCTCAATTCAGTGGCAGTAGTAACCAAACTCGTGAGAGTTCGGACTGAAGTCTCACGACTTCAGCTACGCCAGTGATTCCTGCGCGAGCCGTCAGAACACGTGTCGAGGCAACTCATCTCGGGGAGCATCCATTGCAACAGGCAAATCGCTTTGCGTTCAAAGAGTGGGGTGTGGTCTGTGCGGCTCTCGACGGGGGCCGTCAGAGTTTGATCCTGCGCAAGGGTGGCATTCATGAAGGCGGTGCTGGCTTCCGCGTGGAGCATCGCGAGTTCTGGCTCTTCCCCACAGAATTTCATCAGCAGCCCGGAGTCCTGATCCCCGAAGCTCAGTCGTGGATCGACGAATATCAAAGACGCGACACTTCAAAGGATGAGGTCACCATCCAAGACTATGCAGTTGTCGAAGAGGTGATTGAGGTTCGCGATGAGACCTTGCTGCCACGATTGCATGGCCTGCACATCTGGTCCGAGCAAACGCTGCACGACCGCTTTCACTATCGAACACCGGGCCTGTTCGCGCTGTTGGTCCGCATTCATCAGCGAGCGAATCCGCACTGCGTGCCTCAGTCGCCGCACTTCGCGGGCTGTCGCAGTTGGGTCGATTTTCCAGCCGACATCGCCACGGAGGGCCTCATTCCCGTGATGACGGACGAAGCGCACCACGCAAGAATGACGATCATTCGAGAACGCCTCACCGAACCGTCAGCGCTGAGTGATCCCTCGCAGGGCATGAATTGACGCAACATCGGGGATTCAGTGTTGCACGTCAGGGGTCAGACGGAGCCGCCGAGTTGCTCGTGTGCTGACAGGACCAGTCGCTCGGTCTCTTCCCAGCCGATGCAGCCGTCGGTGATCGACACGCCGTACTTGAGTTGCGAGAGATCGGCCGTCAACGACTGAGCGCCCGCGTTCAAGTTGCTCTCGAGCATCAGTCCGACGATGTTCTTGTTCCCGGCGACGCGCTGCGCGATGCAACTGTTCCACGCGATATTTTGCAGCGCGTACTCCTTGTTCGAGTTCGCGTGACTGCAATCGACCATCAGTCCCGACGGGAGCTTGGCTTTGGTCAGACCGGCACGAGCCAGTTCGAGACTCTGCTCATCGAAGTTCGGTCCCGAGCGTCCGCCGCGCAAGACAAGGAAACCCCAAGGGTTTCCTTTCGTGTTGACGATGCACGTCTGACCGTCGTTGTCGATCCCGAGGAAACTGTGAGCCGACTTGGCGGAGAGCATCGCGTCGATCGCGACCTGCAAGCTCCCATCGGTTCCGTTCTTGAAACCGACCGGCATCGACAGGCCACTCGACATCTGACGATGCGTCGGTGACTCGGTCGTGCGCGCACCGATCGCCGTTAGTGAGATCAAGTCGGCGATGTACTGCGGCGTGATCGGTTCGAGCAACTCGGTGGCGGCGGGGAGTCCCATGTTGGCCACTTCGAGCAGTATTCGACGCGCGATCCGCACACCCGTTTGGATGTCAAAGGTGTCGTTCAGATGCGGGTCGTTGATGAGGCCCTTCCAACCGACGGTCGTGCGTGGCTTCTCGAAGTAAACTCGCATGATGAGCAGCAATTTGTCGGCCACTTTGTCGGACAGAGCCTTCAGTTTGCGCGCGTATTCCAAGCCGGCGGTCTGGTCGTGGATCGAACAGGGGCCGAGAACCACGATCACGCGCGAGTCGGTTCCGGAAATGATCCGCTTCACCGCCTCACGGCCTTCGATCACCGTCTGCACGGCGGCATCGGAGATGTTTTCTTCCTGCTTGAGGTAGCGGGGCGAGACCAGCGGAACGGTTTCGCGAATGTGAACATCTTGCAGTGGCAGCTTTGTCTGAGTCACAGTCATTACTCTTTCGTAGCCCGCAATCGGGCAAGGTTTTTGTCGGAGACGAGTATAGGCGCGGCATCGAGTGGTCGCCAATTGCC
>JAYVOX010000787.1:0-11813 GCA_043757695.1 Schlesneria sp. | reverse complement strand
GCTACGTGGGAGACTTGAAGACCAATCGCAAACTGGAATGGAAAGGGCGGACACTCAAGGCGAACGAACTGGCCGCCGAGATTCCGTTTGAAGACCGCCAGGAACTGCGTCGCGGAGACAAGCGCCAGTGGTATTTCACGTGTACCGTGTTCGCCAATACCGTGCGCATCCCGAACGTGAACCACAAAGTGCGCATCGTGATTCTGTGGAAACACAAACGAGACGCGGAACCCTGCCAAGTGTTCGTGACCAATCGGATCAACTGGGAAGTGAGTCGGATTCTGAGTGTCTATCGTGATCGCTGGACGGGGACGGAGACCTTTCATCGGGACGGCAAGCAAGAGTTGGGCAGGGGAGACTGTCAGCTGCGCGATGGCCAGGGCCAGACCCGGCACATGTACATGGTCCTGCTGGCGTACAGTCTGTTGGTGCGACAACTCGGGCAGGGCCGTGCGCAGGATTGGGCACTCCCAAAGCTGACGACCATCGGCGAAGCCTGTCGAGCGATGCTGCGCGAGACCCTGCGAACGACCTTGGCTTGGGCCATCCAACAAGTCACCGAAAAATCGAGCAGCGATGACCATGTGATCGCCAAACTCGGTTTGACCTGATTTTGCAAAGGTCCAGTTTCTGATCTACCGAGTGCTGGGGATCGCCGAGGACGAAGGCAAACTGATCGACGTTTATCAAAACAAGGGACGGTTCTTGTACAAGTATGCCGGTTCGTTTCTCGAAGAGGCGGCTAAGCTCTGTTTCAAGGAAAAGTTTCCCGAATCTGGTTCGGTACGAATTCCGAACACTCGTGGCCAGCGCCCGAGAACGTTTGAAGTCGATTGCCTGGTGGGCCTCGACGCGCTGGAGATCAAATGGCGAGATGCCACAACCGACGGAGACCACATCACCAAGGAGCACACGCGGATTCAGGTCATTCACGATGCGGGGTACAAGCCTGTGCGAGTCATGTTTTATTACCCGAACCGTGACCAAGCCATGCGCATTCAGCAGACGTTGGAGAGTCTCTATCGGGGCGTTCAAGGCGAGTACCACTACGGGGATGCCGCGTGGACATACGTGAAAGAGCGAACCGGCACGGACCTGTTCGGCATCTTGACGCAGTTGGCGGCCGAAAGGAGTGGGCGACATGAGTAGCGAAGTTCGTCAGGGAGACTGTCTGGATGTTGTGCAAGACTTACCTGCGGAGTGTGTGGACCTCGCCTACGTCGATCCGCCGTTCTTCACTCAAAAAGTCCATTCGCTCACCACACGAGATCGACGGACGACGTTTCAGTTCAGCGACGAATGGAGTTCACGGACCGAGTACCTGCAATTTCTGAGGCTGCGTCTGACGGAACTCGCGCGGGTTCTGAAGCCGTCGGGTTCAATGTTCTTTCAGTGCGACTCGACCGCATCCCACCACATTCGCTGTTTGTTGGATGAGGTGTTTGGCGAGACCATGTTTCGCTCCGAGGTGATCTGGTACTACCGGCGCTGGTCCAATTCGCAGCGCAGTCCGTTGCCCAGTCATCAGACGATCTTCTTCTACAGCAAGACCGACGACTACAAGTATCACCAACTGTTCGAGGACTATTCGCCGTCCACAAACATCGACCA
Organism: Schlesneria sp.; assembly: GCA_043757695.1. Taxonomy (GTDB): domain Bacteria; phylum Planctomycetota; class Planctomycetia; order Planctomycetales; family Planctomycetaceae; genus Schlesneria. The sequence continues at coordinate 10,202 of JAYVOX010000787.1, read as the reverse complement.
GATATTGCAGCGTCGCCGCCGCGATGAACACGGGAAAGCCGTTTACGATCGCAACGATGCAGGCCAAATCATCCACGATGGAAACAAACAAGGTGTCCCCGTGGCCGACGTGTGGGACATCCCATTCCTCAATCCCAAGGCCAAGGAACGAGTCGGCTATCCGACTCAAAAACCGATTCTGTTGCTGGAGCGGATCATCTCGCTCGTGACAGACCTCGGCGATTTGGTCCTTGACCCGTTCTGTGGTAGTGGAACGACCCTCGTTGCGGCCGAGCTACTTGGGCGAAGTTCATTGGGAGTCGATGTCTCCGCCGAAGCGGTCGCACTGGCTCGTACACGATTGATTCAACCCGTCAAAACATCGTCGAAACTGTTGCGAAAGGGACGCGAGTCCTACGTGCAGTGCGATGACGACGCGATGGCTCATCTGCACGGGTTGCGATTCGTCCCCGTACAACGGAATCGCGGAATCGACGCGATTGTCCGAGCGACTCCCGGCGGCCAACCGATCTTGATCCGAGTTCAACGGCCAGGAGAATTGCTCGGTGACGCAGCCCAATTCCTGCATCGCGCAGGCAGCAGCAAGCAACCCGCGCAGCTCATCTTGGTCGCGACCGAAGAACGAACATCGGCGAACCTGTTCGACGACCTGCCAGCCGACGTGACGATCATCAATTCAACGGCCAAGGAAGTTCTGAAGCAGATCGCCGAGGCTCGATCTACAAACCTCGCCCGTGGATGACCCGGGCTGGGTTGAGTGTACATTTCTTCCAATCGAGCTATTTCGGTGAAAAGCCGTTATTCATCAAGCGGTTAGCGGCATGGCTGGTAGATGATTTCAGATTCCCAATTTTTTACTGACCGATACAGAGATGCACATGCGCCACGACAACCGACAGGCTGATGAACTGCGACCGATCCGTGTGCAGCGGCATTTTACGGGGGCGGCTCCGGGGAGTGTGTTGATTCAGGCGGGAAGGACGACCGTGCTGTGTACGGCCAGCATCGACAGTACGCTGCCGCTGTGGAAGGAAGATCGGGGTCAGGCACTTCGGAATTTCGGAATTGGCCGGGTTATCATGTGACGATGGCCCACGGTTTGTCCGGCCAATTCCGAAATTCCGAAGTGCCTGACCCCTGCCCGGTTGTCCCCTGATGCGAGTCCCCGCCATGTCCCGCCTGCCGCGACTGAACTTTGCCGACGGCGTCTACCACGTCACCCAGATTTTTGGAGTGCGGTGCGACCCTGAGGGTACCCCGACACCGCTTTGGCATTTTGGAATTCTTTCACCCGCCAGCGACCGACGTTTGTCGCGGCCCCCAGGAGAGAAGAAAATGCCCGTATCGCGTGTTTCGCCGGGATTCGAGCAGATTGCAAATCTGCTCCACGTCGATTTTGGACTATTGTTGGAAGCGTCCTGTTTCAGCACGCGAGACGGACCTCGGAGTTTTTCTTGGGCGAGAGGAGCCTTCTCGGCGGCGTAAGGTGGAGTTCGATGAGCCGAGTTGTCAGCATCGCTCAAGATTCTGTTCGGCCCATTTCCGTTGGCACGCACCGACTGTTGTTACCTCATTGCCGGTTGAGATTGTTCATGAATCGTTTTCTGGTTGGCCTTGTTCTCTTGGTGGCGAGTGCCTCGCTGGGGGTGTTGTGGCTGACGGGTTGGCCGTTGGGTGTGCCGGGCGAATGGACGTGGGACCGCATTCCGGCGGAACTCGATTCGGGAATGAACGTTCTTGGGGCAGCGGTGGCGGCGGGGTTGTTTGTTGTTGTGGTGCGAGTGGGTTGGAAGCGGATGAACCGTGTGACGAGACGGCCGGTGTCGCGTGGTGAAGTCTGCGGTTGGCTAGTCGCTCTCGTCGGGATGAACTTCGCGTGGTTGTGGATTGTGCAGGAGGCGGCTCCGGTGAAGAACCGACTCGGCAAAGCGGCCTTCGTCCTCTACTACCCCAGTTCTTCCGGTTACTTCACGAAGGCTCGTTATGAAGAGGCGAGTCCCGGCCGGTTGTTGGCGGGCTATGAAGACGTGATGCGCGAGCGCGATGTCTTACACGTCGGGACTCATCCGCCAGGGTTGTTCCTCGTGTTTCAGGGACTGATCGCGGCGTGTGAGTCTTCACCGACGCTCGCCGCGTTTCTGGATGCGACTCAACCGGCATCGTTTCGTGAGGCGTGTGATGTCATCGCCACGAACAGCGTGCGGGCGAAGTCGGCACGCGCCGTGTTGCTACTTGATCGACGAGTTCTCTGGCTGGCAACGCTGCTGGTGATGTTGAACGCGTCGCTGGTGGTGGTGCCGCTGTATGGAGTGGTTCGGCTCACGCATGATCGAGCGGCAGCTTGGCTCACGGCGGCGCTGTGGTCTGCGATTCCGGCCACGGCTGTGTTCGTTCCCAAGTCGGACGTGGTGTACGCGCTGGTTGGGATGTTGTTTGTCTGGCTGTGGCTGCTCGCGGTGAAACGTCGGTCGCTGGGGTTGGCTCTGTTGGCAGGGTTGATCGCGTGGTGCGGCTTGATGTGCAGCTTGGCCTTTCTGCCCGTGTTCCTGTTCGCGGGGCTGGTGACGCTGGGATCGCGGTCGTTTGGATTGGGACTGATGGAGCTTGATGGAAATGAAGAAGACCCCCTCACCCTAACCCTCTCCCCCGAAGACGGGTACGAGGGGACAGAAAGGGAAACGCTGGAGGCTCGATACCCTGTCCCAGTTTCTCAACTCGCTTTCCCCATCACTCAACGGTCGGTTCCCATCGTGCGGTTTTCGACTCTCGTCTCTCAACTGATTCCAACGATCGCTGCCGCCGCGACGGGTTTCGTTGTGCCGACGTTGTTGCTCGGGTGGCTGGGCCGAGTGAACCTGCTGGTCGTGTGGTGGCTGAACTATCAGAACCACGCGGGGTTCTATGCTCAGTATCAACGGACTTACTGGAAATGGTTACTGGTCAATCCGGTCGAGTTGTGTCTCGCCGCAGGAGTTCCCGTCGCGCTGTTGGCAACGATGAGTGTGCTGCGACTCACGAAGGAACGACGCTCGACGTTGATGGCCGTGGCGTGGTCGATGTTGTTCGTGGGCGGGTTGCTCTGGTTGACGGGCAAGAACTCGGGCGAGGCAGCTCGACTGTGGATCGTCTTCCTGCCGTGGCTGGTGTGGTTAGCGGGACCGCTGTTAGCGGAAGCCGAAACAAACTCGAAAGAACGCTGGCTGCGACCGGCTTGGATCGTACTGGCCATTCAGTTCGTGGTCTGCTTACTCACGGTCGCACGTGTCAGTGGGTTTCATTTCGAATGAGGAGCCGATGGGCGGCGTGATCCGCCACACCGATTCATGGCGACGCAGGCAAGGAGGCCGCTGCGATAGTCCATCTGTCCCTGAATGCGGTCTTCATAGCGCTGACGTTCGAGATCAATAGCGGCGAGCATTTCGAATTCCTTCGCCGTACGGCGTCGAACCAGCGTTGGCCATGTTTGTGATATTGAAATTCATCTTGCTCGAACCGCCGCCTTCAACTTCAAAAGGAGGCGTTCTTGGTCCTCGCGTGACATCCGTTCAATTTCCTCAAACGAAGTGAGCGGGAGGTTCAACAACTCTTGGTAAACCTGAATGGCCGCTTCCACACGTCCTTCGACGCGTCCTTCGACGATTCCGTCCAAACGGGCGCTCAGCAGGCCACTGCGGAGGTCCATCTGGCCTTTGATGCGGTCTTCGTAGCGTTGGCGTTCGGGATCAGTGGCGGCGAGCATTTCGAGTTCCTTCGCAGCGTGTTGCAGGCCCGCGAATCGAAGTTCGCTGGGCCACGGGTTCAGTTCCAGTTGGGCGATATGTTGCAGGAAGAAGAGCCAGCCGTCCAGATCGGTGCGGAGTTCATGCTGCTCTTTCACGAACTTGGGCAATTCAATGACATGAATCTCTAGGCGATCCGAGTAGGTCAACGAGTGCGTCTCATTCCACAGACGGAAGCGTTGATGGCAATCCGTCTCACCTGGAAACAACAGGTCATCGAGTAGTAGCACCGAAATCGTCGGCTGCAACTCTTTGTAATCGTCGCCACCGGTCAACTGTTGTGAAAACAACTTGGCCCAGTAGTACAGCACTCGTTCCTTGAGAAACTTGTGCGACAGCATCTGCATCTCGATGTTGTAGATCCGTCCCTGTGTGTCGTGAGCCCGAATGTCGAGGATCGATAATTTGTCTTCGGTCGCGTCTTGCGGCAGCAGTGGGTTCAACAGTGTCAATCCGACCAACCGTTGAGTGGGAGGTGGATCGAGAATCGCGTTGAGCAACAGCACCAACAGTGGTTCATTCTGTTCGCGGCCGAAGACATACTTGAACGCAAAATCGACTTTCGGATCGATGCCGATCGGCATGGCTCACACTCCTGCATTGGACGGTCAGCGAGAGATTGCTGGTGAGGATATACCGCGCGCGGCGGAAATTGAGGTGTCGAGCGTCCGGTTCGGAAATCAATCGTCTCTCTCTCGAACCGGACGCTAGCGCGTTCCGGCGAATTGGGTGAGCCTCATTCTCCGCCGCGTGAGCCATAAGGCGAGCGGCAAGTGATGGCATACCCAGTCGTAGGATGGACGCCTCGTCCGTCCCATCACAACCAGCGGGGACTCGGACGGACGAGGCGTCCATCCTTACGGGTAAATCATTTCCTGCCGCTCGCCTAAAGACGCTCAAAGTCTTGCTCAAGCCGCTCGGTCGATCTGATGCTTTCCATCGCCTCAGAACCACGGGCTGCTATTGCGCGCTGACCATATCGGGGCGGAGGCGCTTTGCGTCACGGAGATAGACGTGAACGATGTCGGATTGCTTCTGGTCGGTGTTGACTTGCAGCAGGACTCGGATGCAGCGGGCGACTTTGGCGGTCGGAACGGCGATCTCGGACGCACAGAGGAGTGGCACCTGAGTCATCCCAAGTCCTCGCGCCGCCTCAGCAGGATAGGTCGAGACGAGGTCGGGAGACGTGGTGAAGATGGCCGAGACAATCTCGTCGAATTCGGTGATCGCATTGGCACGAAGTAACTCTTCCAGCAATTCACGCGTGGCGGCGAGAATCTGCTCGGGGATGTCGGCCTCGACACTGGTGGCTCCACGGATTCCTCTGACCGGCATGATCGAACGCTCCTGCAACTGACGGGAGGAGAGGCATACAAGTCTCTTCCTCAATGCGGGCGGTAGAGATATCCGATTTGCCCAACCCCTGCCAGTTGCGTTGCTTTCACCCCCTTCACGCGGCGATGAACGGTCTTCCCGGTTTTGGCAGTCTGAGATATACCTCGCGCGCAGCCGGGACCGGACGGGATGGTCTCTCGGTTTACATGAGCCAGCGTGCGGCTTGTGCCTCGGTTTGAATGGGGAAAAACAACATGAGTCACACGGTCGAGTCGTTGGCGAAGTTAGTCGGTGGTGAGGTTCGCGGTGACGGCGGACGTGTGATCTTTGATGCCAATGCGATTGAGTCGGCTGGACCTGACGCGGTGACGTTCGTCGTCGATCAAAGTCACGTCAGTCGGTTGAAAGGGTGTCGTGCAGGGGCTGTGATCCTCAACGAAAACGTGGCGGCGAGTCTGACTGAGACTCCGGCCTGTTCGCTCATCGTCGTGGCTGATCCTCAAGGCGCGTTCGTACAAATTCTCCCGCTGTTCCGCCAAGTCCGGCCTCGACCGGAGCGAGGCATCTCACAGCGCGCCAACATCGCACCGTCGGCCAAGCTGGGGCGCGATTGCTTCGTCGGGCCGGGTGTCTGCATTGGTGAAGAGGTCGAGATCGGTGATGGCTGCGATCTGCATCCCGGCGTCGTCATCGGAGCGGGATGCAAGCTCGGCGACAACGTGGTCCTGCATCCGAATGTGGTGCTGTATCACGACGTGAAGATCGGCCATCGCACCGTCATTCACAGCAATGCCGTGATCGGAGCCGACGGGTTTGGATACCGGTTTGCCAACGGTCAGTTCGAGAAGATTCCGCAACTGGGGACCGTCGAGATTCACGTCGATGTCGAGATTGGAGCCTGCACCACGATCGATCGAGCCGCGATCGGAGCGACAGTCATCGGAGCCGGAACCAAACTCGATAACCTCGTCATGATTGGTCACAACTGCGAACTCGGGCGACACAACGTTTTCGCCTCACAAGTCGGTTTGGCTGGCTCGTGCAGTACCGGCGACTACGTGCGTCTGGGCGGACAAGCGGGCGTGAAAGATCACGTTCGCATGAACACCGGTTGCACGATCGGAGCCAAAGCGGGGATTCACAAAGATGTCCCCGCAGGAGAAGTCTGGATCGGATATCTCGCCACGCCCGAGGCCGAGCAGAAGCGATTGCTCTTCTCTCTGAAGCGAGTGCCCGAGATGCGAGATCAGCTCAAAGGACTGGAAAAACAGATGGCCGCACTGACCGCACAGTTGGCGGAAATGCAGGTGGCCTCTTCTGAAGAATTGCGACGCGCGGGTTGAGCTTCAGCCGGGAATATACGACGGGCATTTGATTGTTTTTGTAGTGGGCACTCCCCTCATTCACGGCATCGCGACTCGTTATGGTGGGCCAAGCCCACCCTCCGGTCCCCTGATAGACAGTTTCACTCTCATGAACGACTCAAACCCGAACATCATTCCTCTGCGTGGTCGCAACGTCGGGCTGCTGGCGGGGGCGGGCAAGTTTCCCTTGGTGTTTGCCGAAGCGGCACGCCAGCAAGGGTTGCATGTTCACGCGGTTGGGGTGATGGGGATGGTGGCTCCCGAACTGCGTGAGCGATGCCACACGTACTGCGAGTCACCGCTGGCACGCATCGGTCGGGCGATCCGTCTCTTTCAACGGGCCAAAGTTGATCGTGTCGTGATGGCGGGCAAGATTGAAAAGACGGTCCTCTTTCAGCCGTTCCGCATGTTGCGGCTGCTGCCCGATTGGCGAACGCTTCACATGTGGTACCGCTATGCCGCGCGGGATCGCAAAGATGACACCTTGCTGCTGGCCGTCATTCGTGAGTTCGCTCGCGACAACATTCATTTCGATTCCGCCCTCGATTATTGCCCGGAGCTACTCGTGAAACACGGCTTCCTGACGCGACGCAAACCGACCGATGCCCAGTGGCGCGACATCCGCTTCGGCTGGGACTTGGCCAAGGAAATGGGACGCCTCGACGTGGGGCAGTCGGTCGTCGTGAACGATCTCGCCGTGATCGCGGTCGAGGCCATTGAAGGGACCGACCGCGCGATCCAGCGCGCGGGCGAACTGTGTCGTCGCGGCGGATTCACCGTGGTGAAGGTCGCCAAACCGCAGCAGGACATGCGCTTCGATGTGCCGACGATCGGTGCGCAAACCATCAAGACGCTGCAAGAGGCGGGTGGGCGAGTCCTCGCAATCGAAAGCAGCAAGACGATCATGCTCGACCAACGCGAAGTGATTGACCTCGCGGATCGACTCGGGATCGCGATCGTGGCGATCAACGCCGAAGAGTTGGAACTGCGTGCGGTCGCGTGAAGTCGGACTCTTCGCGACTGGAGTTGAACTCCGAAACCGAAGAGGAGACCTTCGGTCGGGCGTTTCGGCGGGGTCAGGAGACCCGCGCCGAACAGAGTGAGACGTAGGCAATCAAGACGTCGTTTCATCACACCTCAAGCCCACCGCTGATGAACTCGCGGATGCCCTCTGAACGCAGCTCACTTCTCTTCTCTTATCTTCGCCTTTCATCTCTTCGCCTTTCATCCGTGCCCCGGCCCTGCCATCCGTGCGATCTCCTTCTTGGTTTTGACAGAATCGCACGGATGGCAAGGCCGGGGCACGGATGAAGACGGTCGCAGCGAGGCGCTCGTCCAGTCCTGAATCCTGTCCGCACCTTCACGATTACGGAACCGCTCGCGAAACCTGCACAGGCCAACGCGAAATCACCAACGAGTAGCACGAGTGCTGCCCACCTCGTTTAGAACTGATCGCTGATGCGCCTCACGTCGCTGTCGCTGGCGGTTTGCAGTGGCAGCTGCGGATCGTAGGTGCCGAAGTTCTCTTCGGGAGCGTCCGGGCGTGGCAACTCGATGACTTCGGTGTGTGAGTTGTGAACCTCTTCCAGATCGGAGTCGGGTTCGCCCGGTCCCATCTCGACGCGAAATTTTTCACCTGCGAAGGAGAGTTCGTCACCCGGCAACAGCGCACCGCGAATGACTCGCTGCCCGTTGACCTTCGTCCCGTTGGTGCTGCCGAGGTCGCGAATAAACAGCAGACCGTCTGTTCGCACGATCAAGCAATGCAGCTTTGAGATGCTGCTGCGATCGAGACAGACATCGCACAGATCGTCTTGGCGACCGACGAGCGTCACGTCACGAACAATCGGAATGGAGCGGCCACCCTTGGTGGGAACCAGTTGAGCACGCATGGTTCGATGACCTCTCGCACAGGGACGGAGACTTGAAGCGAGGCGACATTCTCCACCGGACCTGAATCGTGTCAAGCCGCGTTGTCGCGAAGGTGGGGGGAGGTCACAACGACTTGTCCGATTGCTCTTCTTGTCCGGATTGGAGCGAGCCGTCATAGTTGCTGCGGCCCCATCAGGTCTGAGAAGGATTCCGTACCACTTTGTTCAGGAGAGCCAGCATGTTGTCGGCAGAGATTCGATTTCGTTCGCTGATCGTGGCGACCGTGGTGTTGATCGGTGGAGTGACGCTCGCGGCGACGTTCAACGGGACTGTCGAAGAAGTCCTGCCGGGAGACAACGCCATCACCATCAAGCTGAATGGCAAGCAGGGGACCGTCAAGAAGTTCAACGTCTCGACAACAACGCAGGTTCTCGTCGATGGCAAGAAGTCTGAGTTGGCCGATGCGGAAGCGGGGCAGTCGGTGACGGTCGTGGCCGATGGTTCGGACAATGCCACGCGACTCACGTTGAAGAGCGTGAAGGGGTCTGGCGCATCCGGTGCGAAGCGGGCGGATGCGGGCGACTGGCCACAACATCGCGGTCCTCATCGCGACAACATCTCGACAGAGAAAGGGCTGCTCGACAAGTGGCCCGACGCGGGACCGAAGCCCGGCTGGAAGCAGACCGGTTTGGGTGAAGGCTTTTCGAGCGTCTCGATCAGCGATGGTAAGGTCTTCACGATGGGGACCAACGGAAAGACCGAGGTGCTGCTCGCGATGAACGCGGCGAACGGGAAAGCGATGTGGTCGGTCAATGTGGGAAACGTTCGCAACGATGGGATGGGAAACGGGCCGCGCGGAACGCCCACGGTTGATAAAGATCGCGTCTATACGCTCGGGGCAAATGGTGATCTGGTGTGTGCGAAGGTCGATAAAGGGACCGTCGTCTGGCAGAAGAATATTCTCAAGGAATACGACGGCGGCAACATCACGTGGGGAATCAGCGAATCGGTGTTGATCGACGGAGATAACTTGATTTGTTCACCCGGCGGCAAAGGTGGAACCATCGTCGCGCTGAATAAGCTGACGGGCAAGAACGTCTGGAGTTCTCAGATTGATGGCTCACCGCAAGCGGCGTACTCGTCGCCAATCATCATCGAGCATGGTGGTGAGAAGCAATACGTCACCTACGTTCACACCGGTGTCGTCGGCGTGCGAGCGAAGGATGGTAAACAACTATGGAAACAGCCCGAGTCGGCCAATGGGACAGCCAACTGTTCGACGCCGCTTTATGCCGATGGCATGGTCTTCACGGCGTCCGGCTATGGAACCGGGGGAGCGATGTTTGAACTCGGCTCGGATGGAGTCGGCAAGCTCGCCTATGCCAACAAAGACATGGTGAACCATCACGGCGGTATGGTGCTGCTCGACGGCCATATCTATGGATTTGATGAGCAAATTATGAAGTGCATTGAACTGAAGACGGGCAAGACCAATTGGCAGAACCGTTCGGTGGGTAAAGGCTCGATCACGTATGCCGATGGACATCTTTATCTGCGCAGTGAGAACGGCCCCGTCGCGCTCTGTGTCGCGTCGCCCGAGGGCTACGACGAAACCGGCCGCTTTGATCCTCCCAACCGCAGCAGCAAGCCGGCGTGGTCTCACCCCGTCGTCTGTGGCGGCAAGCTCTACCTGCGCGATCAAGACACGCTGCTGGTGTACGACCTGAAGAAGTAGCCGCGAAACGCTAACAGTTCAAAGGGGTCAGCGACGGTCTAAGTTTTCGTCAAGTGAGGATTTCAAAAAGTCATTTTGGAATTCCTTCGTTGGTGTGAGGGGAGGCGGATTTTTTGA